>CAZZPD010000005.1:0-45342 GCA_964655885.1 uncultured Candidatus Izemoplasmatales bacterium
TAATTTAAATAAATATGCTAAAAATGGAGATAATTTACTTCAAGTGATCGTTGATTCATCTGAGGTTAAAGATATCCCTCCTTTTGGTAAGTATGTTGATTATTTAGCGTTTAGTGGCATATATAGAGAAGTAAGACTTCATGTATTACCTAAAACTTACATTGATAGAGTTCATATCATCACTACTGAATCAGATGGGTTAGATTTAACAAAAATGGTTTTAAGCATCGATTTAAAAATCCTTCAAGAAAAAGAAGAAGCATATCAAGTTAAAGCTATTATTAGTTACAATGGAGAAGTTACCCATACAAGTAACTTTGAGGATTTAATTAAGGATGAATTTTTATATAGTGCTAAACTATTTGATATAAAAAGATGGGATTTAGAAAATCCAAATCTTTATGAATTAACTATCCAGATTATTAAGGAAGAAGAAGTAATTGATGAAGTTATTGAGAGATTTGGGTTTAGAACTGTTAAATTCACTCCAGAAGGATTTTTATTAAACAATCAACCTATTAAATTAATTGGATTAAATCGTCACCAATCTTATCCATATGTTGGCTATGCAATGCCTAAAAGCATGCAAGAGCTTGATGCAGATATTTTAAAAGATATGGGTTGTACTATTGTAAGAACAAGTCATTATATGCAAAGTGACCATTTCTTAAATAGATGTGATGAAGTTGGGTTATTAGTATTAGAAGAAACTCCAGGATGGCAATATATTGGTAATGATCATTTTAAAGAACTAACATATCAAAATATTGAATCGATGATAAATCATCACTTCAATCATCCATCAATCATTACATGGGGAGTAAGAATAAACGAATCAATCGATGATCATGATTTCTATACAAAAACAAATGAGATAGCCAGAAATTTAGATGTTTGTAGACAAACTTGTGGTGTGAGAAACTTTAAGAAAAGCGAGTTTTTAGAGGATGTTTATACCTATAATGACTTTAGTCATGTAGGAAATAACCCAGGACTTGAAAAACCAAATAAAATAGTAAAAGGATATGTCCCATATCTAGTTACAGAACATAATGGACATGTATTTCCAACAAAATCTTTTGATTCTGAATCAAAAAGAATTGAACATGCATTAAGACACGCTAGAGTTATCGATGATGCATATTCTACCGATAGAATCAGTGGAGCTATCGGGTGGTGTTTAGCTGATTATAATACTCATTTTAATTTTGGATCTAATGATCGAATTTGTTATCACGGTGTAACTGATATGTTTAGAATTCCAAAATATGCTAGTTATGCATACGAATCTCAAAAAACAACTGAACCAGTATTATTAATTGCTAATAATATGATTCCAGGAGATTATAAAGAATTCAAATTACCAGAAATCGTAGTATTCTCTAACTGTGAATATATAAAAATTTATAAAAACAATCAGTTTATTGGTCAGTTCTATAGTGAATGGAAACAATTTCCTGATATGGAGTATGCACCATTTATCTTTGACGATTTAATTGGGGATTTAATCTTAGATAGTGGTAAATATAAACCTAGTGTCGCTAAGAAATTAAAAGCTTTATTACTAAGCTATAATCGTAACGGTTTTGATATGCCTTTGAAAGATAAACTAAAATATTTAAGTTTTAAGTTATCTAAATCAATAGAGATGGAAGATTTATTCAGTTTATTTGAAAATTATCTTGCTAATCAATCAAACAAACCAATCGTTTTTAAATTTGAAGGGTATATTGATGATGAACTAGTTATAACTAAAGAAAAAGGACATTCTACAAAATTTAGTTTAAAAGCTGATATAAATACTAAGACTTTAGAACATGAAAACACCTATGATGTTGCTAGGGTAGTCGTAAGCCTAAAAGATGAATATGATAATACACTTACATATTCTAATGAAGTGATCAAAATAAAAACTTCTAAAAATTTAGAAGTAATCGGGCCAGATAATCTAGCTTTAATAGGTGGGTCAATTGGAGTTTACATTAAAACAAAAGCAAAAAGCCAAAAAGAATGGGTTTTATTAGAATCTAATAACTATGGAAATCAAAAAATAGAAATTGAAATTAAATAAAAAAATGGAGTGTTAGAAATTAATCTAATACTCCATTATTTATTAAGAATACATAAACAATATAATTTGGTATTGCAAAGGAATATTCATCAGCTGAATCAAGTCCCCAAGCATTAACTCCTAAAAGGTTTCCATCAACATCTACTAAAGCACCACCACTTGAACCTTCTTCAATCAAAGCATCGTGATAAATCACTTTAAACTCAGTATTATCAATATCTTGCATGCTTTTAAATTCACCAAATGATACATTATTAGTAACACCTAGAGGATTTCCAATAGCTAAAACGAGTTCCTCATGAATAAATTTTGTATAAAGTCTTTCATAGATATTTAGTATCTCAACATCTGTTCTTTCCAGAGTTTCAAACTTAATGACTGCTAAATCATAATCTTCATCATACGCAACAATTGTAGCTTCTTGAGGTTCTTCATCACTATATGTCATAATTTCATATCTTGAATTATACGCTTGTGGATCAATCACATGAAAATTAGTGATTGCGTAAAAATATCCATCTTCCTCTAAAAATACAAAGCCTGAACCACTTGAATTACCAACAATATATTCTTGTTGCTCCTGAGCTAGAGGATGAGGATATCTCATCTCAAAAAGTGTTGTTTGTATTTGAATATTACAATGTCTAATATGATCTCTTGTTGCTTCTAAATGATCATTATACTCATTTATATCATCTATTGAATATGTTGGTGAAAGGTAATCAGAGAAACTGGTATAATCAATTTCTTCATATGTGATTGTCCCATCAATAGCTGTTGGTAGTGTTGTAAGATTCATCTGGTGAGCAGTAGTAGTGTTAAAACTAAAGAACTCATCGCAACCAACTAAAAATGTCGTAAACAATATAAGAATTAACAAGATGAATTTTCTTTTTAATTTCATAATTATCACCTATTTATTATACGATTATTATACTATATTTATTGGGAAATCCAAGTATAAAGCATAAAATTGATTATTTTGATAACTAATATTGTATATATTATATAGTTTAATGTATAATTAAATAGTAAATCAAAATTAGACTTTATAGGGGGAGACTATATGCCTACAGATTTAGACTTTGTATTATATTTTAATATAGCATTTATATCAGTTTTAGCTTTAGGAATGCTTTTTGGATTTTTGAGAGGTTTTAAAAAATCCATATGGCACTTTTTTGTAACATTAATATTTTATGCAGTATTCTTTTTAACATTGAATACTGTCGTAAATTTATTATGGGGTATGAATATGCCTTTTTTAGGGGGATTACTTGGTAATGTAATGCCTTCTTTATCTAGCGCTACTTCATTTGAAGAAGCGGTATCTTTATTATTACAAGATTTCCTAGGAGTAGGGTTTGAAGATAGCTTAACTACTAATTTTTCTGATTTAGTTACTTCTGTCGGAGTTTTTGTTTTAAAGATAGTATATACGATTTTATACTTTACAGTTATCCAAATTATCTATCGTTTGATTTTCTGGATTTTAAGAATGATTATTTTCCCATCTAAAAAGAAAACGGATAAGTATAAATCAAAGAATAGAGGATTAGGAGCTGTATTTGGGTTATTAACTGGAGCAATTAGTTTATATGTAACTTTAATTATATTTGGTGGATTAATAAGTATCAGTGATAGTTTACTACAAGTTATTCCAGAACCAGAAGCTCAGCCAGTTGCTCAAGTTGAAATGTATAATGGTTTCCCAAACCCTAATGATACGATCATTAGTAGTGAACCAGTTATTCAAATTGGTTTAGATGATCCTCAGTTATTAGCATCTATAGAACTATTAAATAATATGGTTGATGCTTATAACAATAATATCGTTGTAACAACTCAAAACGCAATCACAATGCCAAGTGCATATACCGGAGAAGAAATGCCGATGAATTTATATTTATTTGATTCGGTATTATCAATGGATTATCAAGAAGAACAGATTGCAATAAGAGAAGAACTAGCAGTATTTGCTCGTTTGGCAGGTGAATTATTAGAATCAGATTATTTTGATACTGGCGTCTTGTCAGATATAACAGGTACTGATATTAGTAATTTATTCAATGGGTTATCGGAATCTAATCTTATAACAACATTACTGCCTATAGCTGTTGAAGTTGGTACATATTATGTTGAAACAGATTTAACAATTCCTGTTGATGATTTATATACAATTGAATGGGATGATGAACTAGCTACTCTAGGACAAATAGCAGCTACTGCATTTGATTTAGTAAATGCTGCTGGCATTTTGACTGAAGGTACAGATTTATATACGGTTTCTTTAGAAGCAGAAGATGTTGAAAGTTTATTTGATTCTTTAGGACAAAGTGAATTGATAACATTAGCTGCTTATGTAGCTGTTGAGCCTTTACTTGAACAAGTAGGGGGTACAGTTGCTCAAATAATTACTATTCCTGACGGTGTAAACTGGGCTAATGAATTCGCAGCTTTAGGTGATTTAGCAAATGAAATATTAAGTACAGATATTACATTAGGAGAAATATCTGGAGGAGACCCTACCGTATTACTAGGATATTTATCTGAAATTGATTTTACAGTTATTCAAAATTCAGAAATAATTTCAACTGCAATCATTAATATATTAAGTGGGCAAACCGATATTAATGTTTCTTTCTTAGCAGTTCCAACGGATATTGACTGGGATACTGAGTTAGAGAATATTTTATTAGCAATTAATATATTAGCACAACAAGTAGGAGATTTAGATTTCTCTGATTTTGAGAATTTGAGTTTTGAAACAATTGCTAAATTTGATTTAACAGCGATTAATGCTATATTTGAATCAGAAATCTTAGTTGCTACAATAACTAAGTATTTAAGAGAACTTGATTTAGGGGATGAATTTAGTATTATCATACCAGATTCAGCGCTTGATGATGAACGATTATATTTATTAAAAACAGAATTACAGAACATAGTTTCTGCAGCTGATGTAATCGTTAAAAACATGCAATGTGATGATGGTGATGATGCTTGTGCAGAATTAGGGTTTGACATCACAAAAATGTTAGCATTAGAAGATGATGATATTGATACATTATTATTACCAGAAATATTAGCCGCAACAGTTGGAAATCTTTTACTTGATCTTGGTAGTGATGTTTTAACGATACCTGGAGAAGCTTTGACTGAAATTACGGTTGATTTAATTGCCCAAGATGTTGTTAGTAGAGATGAAATTAAATTTGCTTTTAAAGCAATATCTAGTCTAGGAATAACAGACATTGATGATATTGAGGTAGATGCTTCAATATTAAATGTTTTAGCTTATGATAGATATTATTTTGATAATGATGAAAACATTCTTGATTTAGATGATGTTATTGTTTATACAAAAGAGTTAACTGGGGATTATACTGATTCAGATGATAACGTGTACACAATCAATAGTGTAACAGGTGATTTAGAAGATGATTTAAGTGAAGTAGTTGTTTCTAATACATATTTATACGATACGAAAGCTTTAGCGGAAGCAGCTGACCTTGAATTAGATACAGATAAATCAGATAATTTAACAGGTTCTAAGATACTAATGGCAACATTAACAAAATATTTAATTGATTTTGCTGAACCAACAGATGGTAGTGAAGCAATGATTGTTGTGCCATATTTTAGTGAATTAAGCACACCTATCAGAATTCTTGATACTGTTGATGGAACAACAGAAAGAATTCATGAAGATGAAATAGAATATATATTAAGAGCTATCTTAGCTTTAAACATAACAGATTTTGAAAACTTTGAATTAGATTTAGATAATATCTTAGCTAATGTATCTACATTGTTAGATTCATCTATTTTACATGCAACTGTATCAAAACAGTTGATGGATTTAGGTGATCCAATCGTAGTCCCTGAAAAATTACTATCAGGAGGAGATTTATTAGTAACAGTTGGTATTGCTGAAGAAGAAAATACATATATTGCTAAATCTGAACTTCAAGCTGCATTTGATGCTTTAAGTGCTTTAGGAATAACTGATATTAATGATGTAAATATTGATATAGGTATTTTAGATAACTTAGAATTAGATGAAACAGCTTTAGATACAAGATTAGCTCAATCAACAAAAGATGATTTATTTGGTTCAACAATTATTAATGCGACATTATCTAAGTTCTTAATTGATTTTGCTGAACCTACAGATGGTAGTGAATCATTAATCGTTGTTCCTTATATTAATGAATTAAATCAAACAGTAAGAACTGAAGCTGCTGATGGTACTCAATATATTGTTGAAGATGAATTAATCTATATATTAGAAGCAATCTTAGCGTTAGGATTAACTGATTTTGATGCATTTGAAACATTAGACTTAGAAACTGATTTAATTCCTAATCTTGAACAATTATTAGATTCAGCTATATTGCATGCAACTGTATCAAAACAATTAATTGATTTAGTTGGTGGAGAAGATAGCTTTATTAAAGTACCTCAAAATAGATTAAATGGAGATCCTTTAAGATTTGTTAAAGGAGATCCTTTACTAGAAGAAGATACAGAATTCATTGCTAGACAAGAGTTAATTGATACATTTGATTCATTAATTGTTCTAGGTGTAACTGATATAGCAAATGTTGATATAGATGTTTCTATCCTAGAAAACCTAGCTATGGATCGTTATTATTTAGATTCTAATGATAATATTGTCAATCTTGATGATGAAATTATATATACATATATTGGTGGAAATTATTTAGATGGAGAAAGCAATCAATACACAATAAACGGAGTCACTGGAGATTTAGAAAATGCTTTAAGTGAAGTCGTCATAGAAAGTGCATATTTATATGACACAAAGATTGAAGCCGAAGATGGAGATCTTGTTTTATCTGATCTTAAAAAAGATGACTTATTAGGCTCAACCATTATTAATGCAACACTTTCATACTTCATGATTGATTTTGCTGAACCTACAGATGGAAGTGATCCATTAATCGTTGTTCCATTTATTGATGAAGATGATGCAATCATAAGAACAACAGAAGCTGATGGAACTGAATTTATTTCAGTAGATGAATTAACGAATATACTAAAAGCTATCCTAGCATTAAATATTAGTGATTTTAATAATTTTGAAACATTGAACTTAGAAACTCAAATTATACCTCACTTAAATACTCTTTTAGATTCAGCTATATTACATGCAACAATATCTAAACAATTAATTGATTTAGTTGGTGGAGAAGATAGTTTTATTAAAGTTCCTCAAAATAGATTAAATGGAGATCCTTTAAGATTTATAAAAGGAGACCCATTATTAGAAGAAGATACTGAATTCATTGCTAGACAAGAGTTAATTGATACATTTGATTCATTAATTGTTCTAGGTGTAACTGATATAGCAAATGTTGATATAGATGTTTCTATCCTAGAAAACCTAGCTATGGATCGTTATTATTTAGATTCTAATGATAATATTGTCAATCTTGATGATGAAATTATATATACATATATTGGTGGAAATTATTTAGATGGAGAAAGCAATCAATACACAATAAACGGAGTCACTGGAGATTTAGAAAATGCTTTAAGTGAAGTCGTCATAGAAAGTGCATATTTATATGACACAAAGATTGAAGCCGAAGATGGAGATCTTGTTTTATCTGATCTTAAAAAAGATGACTTATTAGGCTCAACCATTATTAATGCAACACTTTCATACTTCATGATTGATTTTGCTGAACCTACAGATGGAAGTGATCCATTAATCGTTGTTCCATTTATTGATGAAGATGATGCAATCATAAGAACAACAGAAGCTGATGGAACTGAATTTATTTCAGTAGATGAATTAACGAATATACTAAAAGCTATCCTAGCATTAAATATTAGTGATTTTAATAATGTTGAAACTTTAAACTTAGAAACTCAAATTATTCCTAATTTAACTACCCTATTAGACTCAGCTATTATGCATGCAACAATATCTAAGCAATTACTAGACCAAGTAGGTGGAGAAGGCAGTGTAGTAATAGTACCAGTAAATAGATTAAATGGAGATCCTTTGAAATTTATTAAGGGAGACCCATTATTAGAAGAAGATACAGAATTTATTGCAAGTGCAGAGTTAATTGATACATTCGATGCACTTATTGCATTAGGAATTACCGATATAGTAAATGGATTAGATATCGATGTTAATATTTTAACTAATCTAGCTGAAGATCCAGAAGCTGAGACATTAGTATTAGATCAAGATAAAAAAGATGATTTATTTGGATCAACAATTATTAATGCTACGCTATCAAAATTTATATTAGATGAAGCTGAAAAAGAAAATGCTTTTATTGTTGTTCCTACAGAAGATCAAGCGTTAGCAACCGTAAGATTTACTGATTTAGAAGATAATACAGAGTTTATTCATCAAGATGAACTAACAAATTTAGTAGAAGCAATTTTAGCATTAAATCTTACAAATTTTGATGCTGTTGAAGATTTTAGTTTAGACACAATAATCGAAAATAAAACTGTTCTTTTAGATTCAGCAATATTGCACGCATCCATTTCTAAACAGTTAATAGATTTAGGAAGTGATTTAGTTACAATTCCTGAATATTTTGAAGACAATAATGAATTACAATTAACTAGAGGAACAGCCATATTAATACATAGAACTGAGTTAGAAGCTACTTTTGATGCTTTAAAAGTGCTGAATCTCGATTTAGGAAATGTTAGTATGTCAATAGCTATCCTTAATGAGTTAGCATTTGAAGTATATTACAAAGATGTTAACGATAACCTAGTTAACTTAGATGATGAAATAATCTATACTTGGAATAATATGGGATTCTACACAGATGTTGATGAAAATATATTTACAATTAATGTTGGTACTGGAGATTTAGAAAATGTCTTAACAGAAGTCCAAGTATATAGCAGACATTTATTTGATACAAAACTAGAAGCAGAAGCTGCAGATAAAGAATTAGATACAGATAATAAGTCTCCTCTTTTATTTAATTCAACTATTATAAAAGCAACAATTTCAAAGTTTATCATAGATCAATCAGTTTCAGATGATCCTTTAGAAGATCCATTCTTAATTGTTCCTTATTTTGATGAAGATGGTGGAGCTTTAAGAAATACAACAATAGATTTAGTTGATATTCTTGTTCAACAAGAATTAGAAGATTTATTAGGTGCTGTTTTAGCACTTGGATTAACTGATTTCAATGTTGATACATTATCATTTGATACAATCATAGCAAAAAAATCTACATTATTAGCATCTTCAATTTTACAAGCTACAATCTCTGATCAAATTATCAATTTAGGTACTGGTGTTATTGAAGTACCTTATAAAGATGAAACAAATCTAATTGATATCGTTAAGACTCCTGGAGATAGTTTAGAAGAAACAGAAACAACATATATTTCTTATGATGAGTTAAATAAACTATTAGATTCTATGGAAATCTTAGAATTAGGAAATATTGAAGAATTTAACGGTAATACGATTGACTTAAATGATTTATCTGGTCAGGAAGCAATATTTGTTGATTCAGCTATTATTCAGGCTACAATCTCTAAACAAGTAATTAATATGGTTAGTGATCCTGATCCAACAGCGACAACGTCAGTTGTTATTCCTTATAAAACAGATATTGGTGATATTGATTTAAGAATGACTGTAGGTATTGTTGGTCATGAAACCGAAATGATTAAAAAGACTGAATTAGTAGATTTAATTGAAGGATTCTTATTACTAGGATTTGGTAATGTAGATGAATTAGGTAATGATATTAGTTTATCTGATTTAGCAGACAATGCTACTGGAATATTTGAATCATATATTATTCAAGCAACAGTTTCTGGTCAAGTACTTGCATTAGCTGATCCAGTTATAATACCATTCTTAGAAGATGATAATTTAACTAGAGTAAGAACTGAAGTAGGGGCTTTAGATGATTATGTATCAAAAACTGAACTTGAAAACCTTGTAGAAGCACTTGTAGTATTCAATGAAGGGTCTGGGGAAGATGATTTAACTAATTTTGATGGACTTTCTAGTTTGAATATATTCTTTGATCCAATTAAAAGAGGAACTATTCTTGAAAGTAGTATAATGCAAGCGACCATATCAAGCCAAATTATGGGATATGATCAAATAGTTGTACCAAAATACAGTGATGATAATACTGAGGAAATTAGTTTTAGTGTAGGGTTACTAACTGAAGAGAAAGATTATATTACAGTAAATGAAATAGATAGATTGTTTGAATCATTAGAAATATTAGGTTTTGGTAACATTGATGAATTAGGTGGAGATATTGATTTAGGTGATGTATTTGAAAGTAATAACCCTGGTGGATACGATCAAGCTCAAGATGATTTATTAGCTAGTAGAATTATGCAAGCTACTATATCAAAACAAATTAATGAAGTAGCTGCTTTAAGAATCCCTACAGAAAATCAAGATGATGTAGCTATTAAAGTTACTAATTTAACAAGCGATTTCTTCGTCTATGTATCAGAAATCAAAAATCTATTTAATGCATTAGATGTATTAGGTGTTTCAAATATTGGTACATATGATGGATCTGTTTCAATTAGTAGTTTATTCTCGAATCCTCTAGACCCTACAGATACTACATATTTAGATAATAGAACAACAATGTTATCTAGTGCGATTATTCATGCTACGATGACAGATCAAATTGATAATATGGATACTATAAATGATACTATCAATATTCCTACTTTAGATATAAATGATGGAGAAATTAAATACCTTTCAACAAATCATGGTGATTACTTCATTGTTAGAGAGGAAATCAAAAACTTATTAACTGCTCTTGAAGTATTCGGTTTCACAGGTGGAGCAGAGGGAGATATCGGAGATTTTAGCGGCGTAGATGATTTTAGTGTATTAGGTGATTCAAATAATCAAACAACTATACTTAATTCAGCTATTATGCACGCAACTTTGAGTGATAAATTATTAGGTGTCGATGACAATGTATTAATTGTTCCAATGCATACAGAAGCAAGTGAAACTTCTGCAGATCTTATTAGAATAACAAAATCTGGTACAGAGTTTATTGTTAAGGACGAAATTAAACATATATTATATGCTTTAAATGATATGCAAGTTCTTAATTTTGAAGCTACAACAATTGATTCAAGTAAATTCTTTGAAGATCCAGATACGTATCTTTTATCATCATCTATCCAAGCTACAATTAGTAAAAAGATTATTGATATCAATACTAATCCACTTGATCCAATGTTAATTTTCCCAGATGAAGATATCAGAAGAGATCCAGATGAAGTGATTTATATTGAACATACTGATGTAGATTATATTGAATTAGTTGAATTAAAAGCTTTATTAGCATCACTAGATGCCTTAACGTTAACAAATTTCTCAAGTGTTACGATTGATGCAACATCTATTTTAGGTCAAACACATGAAAATTATTTAATTATATTTGGTAGTGCGATTATGCAAGCTACAGTTTCAGATAGAATTATTGAAAATGCAAAAGATGAAGATACTGTTACAACAGCTGGTCAATTGATAATTCCGAAAGCTAAAAAAGAAACCATTGAAGTTGAAGCTGTACCTGTTAAATGGATTGAACATGATGAGTTAATTTATTTAGTAGAAGCATTAGATATTATGGGTGTAGACTTCTCTGGTAGTGTAGATGGTGATATATTTAGTGGAAAAGAAGCTGGAGATATTGATGACGTATTATTGAGTGCCACAATGCATATTACATTTAACTATATGATTCAGGATAATACTAGTATTGAAGCTCCTAACTTGGCTTTAGTTGGTGGTAATACATCTGGTTCAATTTATGGAATTACAAACGTTGTAACTGCGCTAGAAATTAGAAAATTTATTGTTGCAGTTAATCAAATAGGTGGAGATATAGGTGCAGAAGTAACATTCGCTGCAATTAGCACACTGAACAAATCTCAACGTGATATAGCAATTGATTCTATGATTATCAGATTGAAAATAACACCAAATCTAGAAGATTATATGACTCTTATTCTACTAGATCCATACGATGTCAGTGATTATGAAGTAGGATCATCTCCACAATTTGTGATTTACTTATCTGCTCAAGATACTTTAGATACGATAGCTGGAGACTAATAACTATATATATTAAGCAGTGATTTTAAAAATCGCTGCTTTTTATTTGTGTATTGCTTTTAAATTCAAAATACATATAGTATAATTATGTTAATTAATATAAATAAAATAAGGAGGCATAAAATGTTTTTAGCAATGGATTTAAGTTTTCTCTCACAATTGAATCTTATTTTTTATGTAATCATTGGACTAGCTGTCCTAATGGGATTTTTACGTGGGATGAAGAAAACTTTATTTAGCTTTATTACAATGGTAATTTTTTATGTAGTATTCTTCTTAACAATCAATTCGATTGTAAATGTATTATGGAGTATGAATATGCCATGGCTTGGACAAGTATTAGGAAATGTTGATTCAAGTTTAAGTGGCTTTACTTCATTTGAAGATAGCTATGGATTATTAATAGAATTTGGCTTAGGAGATACGCTTGATTTAGCAGGAAGTAGTGCTGAAGTAACAGCATTACTAATTGGGTTAGTTCAGTTCGTATTAAAGATTGTATGGACGATTCTATACTTTACAGTAATACTTGTACTTTATAAATTAATCTGTTTAATCATTAGAGCGATATTCTTAAAAAGTAAAAAAGGAGAATCAAAGAACAGAGGATTTGGAGCTTTATTTGGAGCTTTAAATGGTTTGCTAGCTGTTTTTGTTTTCTTAATTATGTTAGGTGGTATCATATCAGTTACTGAATCAGCTATTTTATTACTAGAATCAAGTGACACACCTACTGAACAAGCTTACATTGGACAGTTTAGAGGTTTTGATGAAAATATGACAGTAATTCCTTTAGCTGAAACAGAGGATTTAAACCAATATACAGAAGATTTACAAGATATGGTTGATGGGTTCTATGGAAATATATTCGTTCAATTAGCTGATAGGATTACAACACCATCAAGCATAAATAGTGATGTTGAAGTTCCATTATATTTAGATTTATTCGATAGAGTATTATCTTTTGAATATAAGGAATCATCTATTGGATTAAGATACGAATTAGCTGTATTTAGTGAAGCAGCTACTTACTTATTAAACTCAGATTTCATGGATACTAATGAAATTACAGATATTACAGGTGATGAAATTAGAGGCGTATTCTCTGAATTAAGTCATTCAGTTTTAATTGTCAATCTAGTTCCGGTCGCAATAGAAATGGGCGCAGATTACTTTGAAATGGATTTAGGAATAACAACAACAGATTTATATGCAATCAATTTTGAAGAAGAACTAGGAGATATTGGAGCGATTGCAGGATCTTTATTTGATATTCTAAATGGTGCAGGTGTTTTAAGCGGGGATGGAGAGATTGACCCTACTGAAATTACTCCAGCTTCAGTTAGAGAATTATTTGGAGATATAGGGGATAGTGAAGTTATGGTTTTAGTAACTGAAAATCTATTAATCCCTATGTTAGAAGAACAAGAAGGTGGTTTCTTCTTAAATCTTCCTGCAGAAATCAATATTGAAGATGAATATGAAGCATTAGGAGAAATATTCGCAAGCATTGTTGATTTAGATATTGCATTTGATGAATTAGCAGACGCTGATGTAGGTGTATTATTAAGTGCAGTTAGTGAGATTGATTTATTAATCTTACTTGATTCTGAATTAGTTTCTACTGCGTTAATTAATATACTAAGTGGTCAAACTGATATAGAAGGATTAGATATCTTAGAAATACCAACAGGTTTAGAGTGGAGAGACACTTTAACACAAGATGGTGAACTAAGAAAGATACTAACTGCTTTAAATAGTTTTGTTACAGATGCTGGTGATATCGATTTTTCTAATCTAGATATTGATGCATTAACAAATTTAAGTGATCAAGCAATTGAAGATTTCTTTGGTTCATATGTGATAAGAGCTACAGTTACTAGTATTATCACTAGTACAGATTTAGGCGATGTTCCTTTAACTTTCCCAGATACAGTTTATGATGGACAAGATTATTTTACTGAAACAGAACTAATTAATGTATTAAAAGCTGTTAAACTAATATTAGGGGATGTTGCAGGTGAATTTGATATCTTGGAAGCTTTAGATTTAGATGCTAGTGAAATGAATACATTGCTAGCTTCAGAAATTATAAAAGCTACAGTTGGACAAAAAATCTATGAATTAGGTTCTTCCAGTTTAGTGATTCCAAGTGGTGTTCTTGAAACAGTCGTGGAAAATGGATTTAATGTGACTGTTGTAAACGAAACAGAAATTAGAGCTATATTACAAGCGTTAAATGTGTTAGATATTACTAATTTAGACACAATGACATTTGATGCTGGTATTATGAGTAATTTAGAAGATCCACTTAACACAGATAATTTAAGTGATACCAAAATTAATACATTATTAGGATCAAGTATTATTCACGCTACAGTAAGTGATATGATTATTGATTTAGATGGTGGAGTTATTGATATTCCAACAACAAGTCCAACTGATGCTGATGTAAAATATTCTAGTGGTGGAACTGAATATATTCATGTAGATGAAATTGGAAATATACTAAAAGCATTACATGGCATAGATGTAGATGATTTTAGCACCATTGATTTTGAAGAAACATCGTTATTAATGGATAATTTAGATATATTACTAGATTCAGCGATTATCCACGCTACTGTATCAGGGATTTTACTTGATTTAAGTCCTACAGTAACCATTCCAGAAAAAGATTCTAATAACGCCTTTATTATCATCAATAAAGGAACTACTAACTATATAGATGCAGATGAAATTAGCAATATGCTTGATGTAGTAAATTATATGGGATTACTTGATCCAACTGATTTTACATCTTCATTTGATTTAACAATGTTTGATGACCCAGCTGAACAAACCTTATTACTAGACAGTGCAATTATGCATGCAAGTATTTCACAAACCTTGTTTGATTTAGAAACTAGTGGGTATATGATTATTCCTGATAGAAATGAATTGGATGATGAAGATATTACAGTGACTTATGGAACGTTAGGTAATGAAACTGATTATGTTGTTAAGTCGGAAATTATTGACATTATTAATGCTATGAATGCGATGAGTGTTGATATAGACTCACTAGATGCAGAGATTCCAACAGCAACGTTCTTAGCAAATGCTGCTATCATATTAGAATCTAGTACATTCCAAGCAACGATTTCAGAACAAATCATTACTCCTGCACATGCTCCTGGAGGCTCAGAAATATTTATTCCTGATGATGAAATAGTAACCGTTGGGTTGGATGTATTTATCACAAAAGTGGAATTAACAGCGTTTATAGATGCTGTAAATGATTTACAACTAGATAATTTTGATACATTTACATTTAATTCAAATGACGTATTTACAAAAGTGTCAGATTTAAATGCTTTCTTTGATTCAAGAATTTTACAAGCATCAGTATCTCGTAAGATATTACCATTTGCAACAAATGCTATTGCTCCAGCAGCTGATACCTTAATTGTTCCAAATGCTTTAAGAGAAAGTATTGATGTTCAAACAGTTACTTTACAAATTATTCAAAAGCCTGAATTAATCAATTTATTAAATGGGTTAGATGAATTAGGATTTAGCTTTAATGGAACTGTTAGTGGTGATGTATTTACTGGTTTAGATAAAACTCAACTTAGTAATATATTAGATAGTGGCTCACTTCATATTACATTTGATTACATGTTAAGTAACAATGCTAATATTGATATTCCTAAAGAAGCTTTAGTTGGTCAAAGTACTGCAGGTGTTATTTATGGAGTTTCTAATGTTGTAACAAAAGATGAATTAGTAGACTTCATCTATGGTGCTACATTAATCTCAGGAGATATTGAGGGTAGTTTAGATTTCTTAGCATTAACAACAATGCAAAAAACTGATAGAGATGTTGTCGTTGAATCAATGATTATTAGAAATACAATTACACCTAATTTAGAGTTAGTAGAAGTATTTGGACCTGGTGATTATGTTGCTGGTTCAGATTTACCATTCTTAACGATTCTAGCTACAATTACAGCACTTGATGATAATTATCCAGTATAATTTTTAAGAGGAAGATTTTCTTCCTCTTTTTTTTTAATTTATGATATAATAATTAAGCACAACAAGGAGTGATTTATATGAAGAAAATCATGGGAGTTTTGTTATCACTTATATTTGTTTTTAGTTTATTTGCTTGTTCAGAAACATCAACTAAAGCAACAACTACAGATTCTTTAACAACAACTATTGATCATACAACTATTATTACTGATACTGACTTGCCTACTACTGAATCTGTTACTACAACAGAAGAGGGTACAACACAACCAGTAACAACTTTACCTTCTACTACAACAGAAGAGGTTACAACACAACCAGTTACAACTTTACCTGTTACTACAACAGAAGATGAAACAACAATTTTAATAGATAGATATCAAGATATTTCATTCTATTCTATCAATGATTTTCATGGTGGTACATACTCTGATGTTTTTTATTTAGAGCAGATAGGCGCATTTTTAAAATATAAAAAGACCAATGATGAAAATACCATTATATTATCTAATGGAGACATTTTCCAAGGAGCAGCTTTATCTAATTATTATCATGGAAGACCAATCGTAGATGTATTTAATAATATTGGGTTTGATGGATTCATAATAGGAAACCATGAATTTGATTGGGGTATTGATGAAATTCTCAATTATAAGGATGGTAATTTAGAAAATGGTGAAATGGATTCACCAATTTTAGCTGCTAATATTGTTTATAAAGATACTCAAGAACCTTTAGAAAATACCATACCTTATATCATTAAAGAAGTAAGTGGGGTTAAAGTCGGAGTCATCGGTTTAATAGGTGAAGTTATCGATAGCATATCAGCTACAATGGTAGAAAACATTGAATTTATTGAACCTGGATTAGTAGCGAGCAATTATGCATATGAATTAAGAGAAAACCATGATTGTGATATCGTTGTAATATATATCCATGGTGGATCATCAATCAATTATGAATTGGCTAGTTTAACTGGACAGTATAAAATAGATGCAGTATTTAATGGGCACACACATTGGGAACAAGAAGGTTATATAGAAAGATCTGATGAATCAAGAATGTATTATGCTCAAATAAATCCTTATGATTCAATGTTAGCTAGTATTACGTTAGAATATGATACTGTTGAACAAAGAATAGTATCTGGCTTAGTTTATAATTACAGTTATTCAAATATATCATATTACCATGATCAAGGAATAGAAGACATCCTTTTAAGCTATAGTACTGATTTAGAATACGCTACTTTTGTAAGTGAAATTCTTACTTCATCTGCAGGTACGTTTAGTAAAACAACGCTAGCAACTTGGGGAGCTTCAGTAATTAGAGATTATCTAGGTATTGATGTTGGAGCTGTTAACAGCGGTGGATTTAGACATGAAATATATCCTGGTGAAATTACCATGGGAGATATGATTGAGAACTATCCTTTTGATAACTACATTAATACATGTAAACTCACAGGCCAACAGTTACTAGATTTCTACGAAGATATTGAATATTATAATGATGACGTTGTATTTGATGAAGCACTAACTTATAATAATGGAAACCTATATATTAATGGAGTATTAGTCGAATCGACTACTTTATACACAATAGGGGCAGTTGATTATATATTTAATAAGACTGATTACGCATTTTTAGATGGACAAGATATAACAATAACAACCTACTTAATGAGAGACTTACTTGTTGAAGATTTAAGAAATTCAAATGGAAGTTTTAATCCTTATACTGGAACAAACTATCAAGAAATAGCCTATTATTACGACTATGAATATTATAAAGACTTAAAAGAATATTTATATATATAAACAAAAAGAACACTGAATTTCAGTGTTCTATTATTTTAGTGGATTTTTATTATAATAATCTACTTCAAACCTATCATTATCATAAGTCAAGTGACTAATGGAACAATTAACTAAACCTACCCTATAATTAAACCCTTCAACTAATTTAGTTAATAGA
Organism: uncultured Candidatus Izemoplasmatales bacterium; assembly: GCA_964655885.1. Lineage (GTDB taxonomy): Bacteria > Bacillota_I > Bacilli_A > Izemoplasmatales > Hujiaoplasmataceae > 4572-104. The sequence continues at coordinate 18,210 of CAZZPD010000005.1, forward strand.
GCTTTAATTACATGCGAATGAGATACAATTAGTAATCTCTTATCAGGGTATTTTTCACAAATGCTTTTAAATGCTTTTAATACTCTTTTTTCTAGAACTTCGTTAGTCTCCATATTAGGAACTAAACCTCTCTTGACCATGTAATAGTAATCATCATTGATTTCTTTACCGTCAAAATCACCAAAATTTCTTTCGATAATGCCTTTGTCTAGTACAATTGGTCTAGCTAGCAACATACCTTTATTGATTTGTCTAGCTGTTTTATAAGCTCTTTTTAATGGAGAAGATATCACCATATCAAATGTAAAATCATTCTCTTTAAAATACTTTCCTACTTTTAACGCTTGTTCTATTCCTACATCATTAAGTGGATTATCCATTCTACCTTGTACTATGAAATTCTTATTAGCTTCTGTCTCACCATGTCTGATCAATATAATATCATTCATTTTATCACCAACTGTATTATATCAAAAATATTTTTTTTGTTAAGTAAAATTTGGGTGTAAGTGTTTTCATTAAAAACACCTAAATGTTTACATTATGCCTATTTAATAGTATAATTAAATACACGTTCGGAGGTAATATTTATGAGAATGGTAGACATTATAGAAAGAAAAAGAATGGGAACACCTAACACTCAAGAAGAAATTGAATTTATAATAGAAGGCTATGTTAAGGGAAATATTCCTGATTATCAAGTTAGCGCTTGGTTAATGGCAATTTATTTTCAAGGGATGGATGATGAGGAAGCTTTCTTTTTAACAAAAGCAATGCTTTATAGTGGAGATATTATAGATTTATCACAAATAGATGGTGTAAAAGTAGATAAACATTCTACAGGTGGTGTAGGAGATAAAACTACACTTATTTTAGGTCCTTTGGTTGCTAGTGTAGGAGCTAAGTTAGCTAAACTAAGTGGTCGTGGTTTAGGGCACACTGGCGGAACACTAGATAAAATGGAATCAGTACCAGGGCTTAGAATTGATATTGAGGAAGAAAAATTCATTAAACAAGTAAATGAGATTAATATCTCTGTTGCTGGACAAACTAAAAAGATTGTGCCAGCAGATAAATTATTATATGCTTTAAGAGATGTGACAGGTACTGTTCCATCAATTCCACTAATAGCTTCAAGCATTATGTCTAAAAAACTTGCTAGTGGCGCAGACGTTATTTGCTTAGATGTTAAAATTGGCGATGGAGCTTTTATGAAAACCCTAGAAGACGCAGAAGAATTATCAAGAATTATGGTTTCAATCGGAAAATCATTTGGTAAAAAAGTTACAGCTTTTATTACAAATATGGATCAACCTTTAGGATTTGCAGTAGGAAATCGTTTAGAAGTTAAAGAAGTAGTTGATACTTTAAACGGTAAAGGGCCAGATGACTTAGTAGAATTGTGTGAAGATATTGCTAGCTATATGATTTTTTATGCTAGGAAAGCAGATTCAATTGAAACTGCTAAACAGTTAGCACATGATCAACTAAACAACGGTAAAGCCTATGCAAAATACTTAGAATTCACTAAAGCTCAAGGTGCATATGATGTTGATTATGATAACTTTATAGAAGTCAAGGATATTGATTCTTATTTAGCAAGTGAAACTGGATATATTAAAGAAATTAAAGCACTAAATATCGGATTAGCATCGATGAAATTAGGTGGAGGAAGAGAAACAAAAGAAGATGATATTGATCCTAACGTAGGGATTGTTCTTGCTAAGAAAGTAGGAGACTATGTTAAAAAAGGGGATGTTTTACTTGATATCTATAGAAATACCGAATTAACAAAAGAGATTGTCTCTTTATTAGATGATGCATATGTCATTGTTTCTGAAGAAATTAAAACTCCAAAAACAATTCAAAAAATCATCAATTAAAATAATTGTAAACTATTTGCATTAGTGTTATAATATATATGCATAAAAGTAAGGGAGCTAGGAGAACCTGGCTGAGAGTATAACTATTCTGTTATAGACCAATTAGTTGATCCAGATAATGCTGGCGTAACGATAAATAGGTAAAATTACTTATTAGGTCCCTTAATTTTAGGGGACTTTTTCATTTGTCCCCAAAAGAAAAGGAGAAAAAAATGAAAAAACAAGAAATTAGAGCTTTAGTTGAAACAGGAATTTTAGTTGGTATCGCATTAATTCTAGATATCATATTTGGCTCATTTGCATCACTATACTATGGTGGAAGCATTAGTCTAGCGATGTTGCCAATATTTGTATTAGCTGCTAGAAGAGGTCCGAAATATGGACTAATAGGTGGATTCTTATTTGGATTCTTATCGTTCTTTTTATTTAAAGGGTATTATTTAAACTTCCTTCAATGGTTATTTGATTATATATTTGCCTTTACAGTATTAGGAGTAGGCGCATTTTTGCCTAAAACAAGCTCAAAAATTCGTAATTTTATATTATTAATTGTTATTGGTAGTATCTTGAGATTAATGATGGCTTCAATCGCTGGTATTGCTTATTGGGCAGAATACATTCCAGATGAAATGGAATGGATTGATGGTATATTTAAAACAGGTTTTTCAAACATGACGGGAAATACGTTAATTGTTATTGGATCATTCTTATATAATTCACTTTATCTTATTCCTTCAGCGATTCTTTGTATATTAGTTGGAATGGTTATGTTTAAAAGAGGTATTGTGAATTATAAATTAAATTAAAATATCACAAAAAATTCATAATAAACAAATAACTAGCACTCAATACTTGACAGTGCTAGTTTTATGTTTTATAATATCATTGATATACAAATTTGGAGGTAAAACATGAGTAAAGAAACGAAAAAATTTAAAACGGAATCAAAGCAATTATTAAACTTAATGATTAACTCAATTTACACGAATAAAGAGATATTTTTAAGAGAGTTAATCTCAAACGCAAGTGATGCTATCGACAAGTATCATTTACTTAGTTTATCTGATGATAAACTAGAAAAAACGAATGATTATGAGATTCATTTAGAAGTAGATAAAAAGAAAAGAACAATAATAATTAGTGATAATGGTATTGGGATGACTCATGATGAGTTAATCGCTAATATTGGTACTATTGCTAAAAGTGGTACTTTAGAGTTTTTAAAGAATCTTAAGAATAAAGATATGAAAGATTCAGACCTAATTGGCCAATTTGGGGTTGGATTTTATTCAGCATTTATGGTATCAAAAAAAGTAGAGGTTTTAACTAAATCTGCTTATAGTGACACAGCATATAGATGGAGTTCAAAAGGTGAGGAACAGTTCACAATAGAAGAAGCCGAAAAAGATGCTAGAGGAACAGAAATAAAATTATTCTTAAGAAAGAATGAAGAAGATGAAAACTATGATGAGTTTATTGAAGATTATAAAATTCAATCTCTAGTTAAAAAGTACTCTAACTATGTTAAGTATCCAATTACAATGGAAAGAGAAAAAACGATTCCAAGACTTGACGCTGATGGCAAAGAAATCGAAAATGAATATGATACAATTATTGAAAATGAAACGCTTAATCAAATGGTTCCAATCTGGAAAAAGAATAAAAATGAAGTGGAAGATAAAGAATTAAATGAGTTTTATCGTTCTCAATACTATGACTATAACGATCCTAGTTTTACGATATGGACTAATGTAGAAGGCTTATTAACATATAAATCAATTATTTTTATTCCTAGTAAAGCTCCTCAAAATCTATATTCAGACAAATACGAAAAAGGATTACAATTATACGCTAAAGGTGTATTTGTAATGGATAAGTGTAAACAACTTGTTCCTGACTACTTAAGATTTATCAAAGGGCTAGTAGTATCACCAGATTTAAATCTAAATATTTCAAGAGAAGTATTACAACATAATCGCCAATTAGATAAAATTCAAAAAAACTTAGAAAAGAAAATAATCAATGAATTATCAAAAACACTTAAAAATGACAGAGATAAATATGAAGAATTCTGGAAAGAGTTCGGAGTAAACATTAAATACGGAGTTTATGATAATTTTGGTTTAAATAAAGATTTACTAAAAGATATACTAATCTTTACCACAACAAATGAAGAAAAACCTGTTACATTAAAAGAATATGTAGAAAAAATGCCTAAAGACCAAAAAGATATCTATTATGGTTCAGCACATTCTAAAGCTTCACTTTTAGCTTCACCTCAAATGGATGTATTAAAATCTAAAGGCTATGATGTATTAGTATTAAAAGATGAAATAGATGAGTTCATGTTACAAATATTAAATGAGTATGATAAAAAGCACTTTAAATCAATTAACCAAGGTGACCTAGATTTAGTTGATGAAAAAGAAAAAGAAGATATTAAAGACTTAGAAAGTAAAAAAGAAGATCTTTTATCTAAAATTAAAGATTCATTAAATAATGAAGTGGATGAAGTTAAATTATCAACTAGACTAACAGAATCACCAGTCTGTTTAGTTAGTGGCGAAGGTGTATCCTTTGAAATGGAAAAAGTGATAAGCCAAATGCCTGGAGATAAAGAGGTAAAAGCTAAGAAAATCTTAGAAATTAATCCTCAGCACGAACTTTTCCAAGCAATTGAAAAAGTTTATGCAAATAATCCAGAAAGTATTGAAGATTATGCAAATCTATTATATAATCAAGCGTTATTAATCGAAGGTTTAGAAATTAAGGATCCTGTAGATTTTTCTAATAAAATGGTTAAAATTTTAATTAAAGCCGCAAATCTAGGAGATACTGATGGAACAAATTCTGAAAAGGATTAAAAAAGAATTACAAGAAACAATTAAAAAAGAAAATTTTAAATACAAACATATAAAGAATAGCTACCAAGAGAAAATAGAATATTACGATTACTATACATTAAATAGAAAAAAACATTTCTTACAATATTCTTTTATCTACCAAAAAAAAGAAGCATCTTTAAGTTTTACTTATCATATTGAATATAATAATAAAAATATAAATGTTAATGAAACGCATAGCTTATCAGATTATCAAAATGATAATTTACCAGGGATAAAGGAAGATCATAAAGAAATTGGCTCATTAATCTATAAATATGAAGTAATGGATAATGTTCTAAAAAATAGTGTAGATATTGAAAAACAAGCGGACAATATAATCAAAGTCTTCTTAGAAAATTATCAAAATATAATTAAATATGCAAAAAATATTGCGAAGAAAAACTCCTGAGAAATCAGGAGTTATTTTTTTAAATAAAATTCATCTACAATACTTAGATAATCTACCGGTTTACGATAACCTTCTTTTATTAAGTAAGCATTTTCCTCAAATTCAGATAAAGTAATAGACTTTTTACCAGTTTTAGCTCTTCTATAATAGTAAGATACTTTATCACTATCCATTAAATAAATTCTCTCTATCGCTTTAAAGTATACTATTATAAAACTAATAGCACCATGTTTTTTAACATTATCTAGATGATTAACTTGATGTTCGTGAATATTCTTAATAGGAAAAGATGTTTTTGATTTAGTTTCTTTAGCTTCAAAATCGATATATCTACCTTTATATATACCATTATAATCAGTTGTAGAAGGTAATTTATAATAAGCTTCAGTAATTTTAGCTGCCGAACGTCTTTTATAATCAACACTAACAATTTGAATCGGAATAGGTTTTTTATAAATAAAAGCGATATCGTTATCTCGATAGAATTCATTTGTACGATTAATCATAGATTCAAAATTCATACCTCGATTAGCCGAACTAGTTATTTTATTGTTAGATATTTTCTTTTTATTAGGATAATTAACCATATTCTCACCTATAAATATTCTACCATAAACTATTGATTTAAAGATAAATTATATATTTTTTTCAATAATTTGGTAAAAACATTAAAAAATTGTATTTTATTTCTATTTTGTATCTAAATAGGTTATAATAGAATAGATAAATATGTGAATATTTAGGAGGAATTATGGCCCAAATCAAATTTTGTGGATTAGGTGGTATGGGTGATAATGGTAAAAATCTCTATGTTCTAGAAATAAATAAAAGAATTATTATTTTAGATGCTGGGCTTCAACATCCGTCAGGTGACTTACTTGGTGTGGATGCGGTTGTAGCTGATATATCTTATTTAGAATCTAGAAAAGATGATATTATTGGAGTATTTTTATCTCATGCACATGATAAACACATTGGTGCTTTACCAATGCTTTTATCCCATATAAAAACCAAAGTCTACGGTACAGACTTTACAATTGAAGTTGCTAGAGATTTTCTAGCAGAAAATAAGATGAATCATTATGATTTTGATTTTCAAGTAGTTAAATTTAATACAATTATCAAATTCGATGACTTCGCTATCGAATATTTCCCTACGACTCATTCAGTTCCTTTAAGTGGAGGAATTGTTATCTATACTGAAGATGGAGCTTTTGTATACGCAACTGATTTTACATTTGATCAAAATGTAAATCAACATTATAAAACTGATTTTCATAAACTAGCTAAAATAAGTGATTATGGTGTTTTGGCGTTATTATGTGAATCAAATGGAGCTGCTAATATTGGTCATTCAAATACCAATGTAAATATTAAGAAGATATTAGAGAAAATTTTCACTCAATCTGAGGGAAGAATTATTGTTGGTATGTATTCAACTGAATTATCAAATATCCAATTGATTATTGATGAAGCTATCGCTAATGGTAAAAAGATATCTATCATTGGTAGAAAAGCCCAAAGATTAGTTAATATAGGTGAAAGAATGGGGTATATTGATATCCCACAAGACAGTTTAGTCAACCTTAGATTTATTGATAATGAAAATTCAAATGAGTTTAATGATGTAGTTTATTTAGTAACTGGAGAAAGACATGAACCATTCTTTATGTTGCAAAGAATGGCTAAAGGATATGATAGGTTAATTCATCTAATTGAATCAGATACTGTTGTTTTTATGTGTCATCCTTTAATCGGCACAGAAAAAATTGCAGCTAAGACCTATGATGTGCTAAGTAAAATTGGTTTAGAAATGATAAAAATAGATAAATCATTATTATCAAGATTTCATGCATCCAGTGAAGATATTAAATTTATGTATTCTATATTAAAACCCAAATATATTATTCCAATCAATGGAGAATATAGATATCAATTAGCACAAAGAGAATTAGCTATTGAATATGGATATCAAGAAAATGAGATATTTTCTTTAGATAATGGCGAAGTGATTACATTTAATAAAGGTATTAAAGATAAATTCCATGATATGGTTGAAAATGGAGCAATCATGGTTGATGGTACATTTGAAGCTGATATTAATGATAAAGTAATCAAAGAAAGAGAATTACTATCACAAGATGGTTTCGTTATGATTATCGCTAGTATTAATGGAGATACTAGAGAAATGCTTAATAAACCCGAGATAGTAAGCAGAGGCTTTATCTATATGAAGGATAATGAAGATATCATCAAAGAGATAGAAATTCTCTACCAATTAGAAACATCAAAACAATTCAATAAAGATTTTATTAACTGGAAAGAATACAAAGATAATATTAGATATCAAGTTCAAAGGTATCTATACAATAAAACAAAAAGAAAACCAATCATCATTCCAGTAATTATCGATAACAAAAAAGAAGCAGTTTGTGAAATCATTTAGAAACATATATTTAGGACATTTTCAAAATGTCCTTTTCTTTTTAAATATCTAAACTTAAAAAATATTTGTGAAGAACTAAATTAGGTACTGACAAATGTGTGTTATAATACTGTTAAATAATAACTTCTTAGGGGTGTATATGGATGGTTAAAGAAATACAAGAAGAAAATCTTGTTGATGTGTTACATTTACTACATAAAGATTCTGTAACTAATTGCTATATTTTTAGCGATTTAGAAGTGTTAGGATTAAAACACCCATCATTATCTTTATATGGACAATTTAATAAAGAAAAATTAGAAAGTATATTAATGTTATTTAATCGTTACGCAATATTTTATAGTAACACAGATAAGATTGAAACAGCAATGATAGATTTAATTACTAGAATAAAGCCTTTCGCAATTTCAGGTGGAGCTTATTCAATGAAACAATTATTAGAGTATATTCATCCAGCTAAGGAAAAAACTTATACATTAGCAGTTCTTTCAAAGGATAATTATATAAACACTAAAGTTAAAGATCCAAATATTAAAATTCTCAAGAGTAATAAAGAGTTACAATCGCTATATCTCTTATTAAAAGACATCACAGAGTTTAATGTTTCCTCACAAGATATGAATCAATTTATTAAAGAAAAGAAAATTATTAATCAAGCTGGTAATTCATATGGATTATTTATAAGTAATCAACTTTGTTCATCAGCTAGCACCTTATCTGAAACAAAAGATTTCGCTGTTATAAACGGTGTTGCAACAAAAAACGAATTTCGTAATAAAGGATATGCAAATAGGCTAGTAAATAGAATTATCTATGATTACATTACAATAAAGAATAAATCATTAATTTTGTATTATAATAATGAAATAGCAGCTAGAATGTACTTAAATAAGGGTTTTAAGCCTTATGGTACTTGGATATCATTAAACTTATAAATGATTAAATAATAAAATATAAAAAACCACCATCTGGAAATGATAGTGATTTTTTTTATAATTTATTTATATTTAATCTAAGTGAGAATTTCAATAATAATAAATAGATAGAATAAGATGAGTAGGCCTATTACAACTAAATAAAAAATTGTTCCAAATATTGTCCATTTCATACATGTTTTTGCTCTACCTGGCTCAGTTCTTTTATTTAATAAATATAATATAAACCCAAACAAAGGCATAAAGAAACTAATTAATCCAAAAACAAAGGGATTTTCACCCAAATCTTTCTTTGGTTTTGCTCTTTCTACAGGTTTACCACATGAAGCGCAAAATTCATCATCTTCGTGGATTCTTGCACCACAATATTTGCATTCTATCATAAGTTAGCCTTTCTTATTTAATAATTTTTGATTCTTCTTATATTCTTCTGAAAATATTTTTTCTAATTTAGTATGCTCTTGAGGATGATAATAAACAGTACCAACTAACTTATCTGGTAAGTATTGTTGATTAACAATGTGTCCCTCATAATCATGTGCATATTTATAAGGTTTTTTATCATCAAAAGTTGGATTATTAATGAGGTGACTTGGAACTTGATATGTAAGTCCTTTGTTAACATCTGCAATTGCTTTTTCAATAGCGATATGTGCTGAATTAGATTTAGGAGAAATACACATTTCAATTGTTATAGCACTTAAAGCATTTCTAGCTTCAGGCATTCCTACAGCTAAAGCAGTATTACAAGCTGCATCAACTTTAACTCCCATCATAGGATTAGCTAAACCTATATCTTCATATACAATAGCTCTAATTCTTCGTACTAATGATTTAAGATCTCCAGCAGCTAGTAATCTAGCTAAATAATGTAAAGCAGCATTAACATCACTACCCCTAACAGATTTATGAAAAGCACTTAATATATCATAGTAATTATCTCCTGTTTTAAATGTGCTTTTACTAGCTTCAGGTAAATTCCTTTCTAGAGAATCTTCATCTATAGTAGAATTCCTATCAGCTGTTAATACTAATAACTCTAACATATTAATAGCTGTTCTAACTTCTCCATTACAAGCAATACTTAGCTTATTGTAGACCTCATCGGTTACTGAGATGTCTTTGCCATAACGTGATAGATCAATATTTTTCAAAAAAGTTTCTATTTCTAAACCACCTGGTCTAATTATCTTGAATATTGATACTCGACTTCTTACTGCTGGATTAACTGAAATATATGGATTTTCTGTAGTTAAACCAATCATAGTAATATTACCTTTTTCAACATAAGGTAATAAATAATCTTGAATATCTCTATTCATTCTATGGATTTCATCAACAATCAATAAAACATTATTATATAGTTTCACACTCTCAACAATTTGCTTTAAAACAGCTTTTGAATCAGTTGAAGCATTAAATCTAAAGTGATTTATTGGAAAATAACTAGCAACAATATCAGCCAAAGTTGTTTTTCCTACACCAGTAGGTCCATATAAAATTAGTGAAATCATTTGATTATCTTCAACTAATTTCTTTAATATATCAATAACTCTTTTATTTCCTAATACTTCATCGAAGGTTTTAGGTCTTACAAAATCAGCTAATGGTTTATGCATATCATCACTTCCTTATATAGAATAATTATATCATATTCTTGGCAAAATGATTAAAAAAGCATATAATAGAAGTATACTTTAAAGAGGAATGTGATGATATGTTAATTGATGAAATTAAAAGACTAAAAAAAGAGAAAAACGCAGTTATTTTAGCTCACTTTTATCAAAATGATGAAGTGCAAGATATAGCTGATTTTGTAGGTGATTCATTAGCCTTAAGTAGAACAGCCGCTAATACCGATGCAGATATTATTGTTTTTTGTGGTGTTTACTTCATGGCTGAGACTGCAAAGATACTTTCTCCTGATAAAAAAGTATTATTACCAAAGAAAAATTCATTATGTAGAATGGCGGCGATGATTTCTTATGATGATTTAAAACAATACAAAGAAGAAAATCCAGATAGAATGATTGTTACCTATGTTAATACTAGAGCTGAGATAAAGGCTTTATCAGATATTATTGTTACTAGTTCAAATGCTGAAAAGATTGTTAAGAACTTTAAAGATAGAAAAATCATGTATGTACCAGATAAAAACTTAGGATTATACTTAAAGAGCAAACTAGGATATGATATTGATGTTTGGCCAGGGTACTGTTATATACATGAATTTTTAACAAGAAACGATGTTAACAAACTTAAAACTGAGTATCCTCATGCCAAATTACTAATACATCCAGAAGCACCATTAGATGTATTAGAAAAAGCTGATTTTGTTGGTTCAACGAAACAAATCTTAGATTATGCTACAAATAGTGATGCTAAAGAATTTATCATAGGGACAGATAAAGGAATCATTCATGCATTACAAAAGAATAATCCAAATAAGAAATTCTACTTACTATCAAAAGGATTATCATGTATTAATATGAAGAGAATCAGTCTTCAAGATGTATATGATGCTTTAAACAAAGAACAACATGAAATAACCGTTCCAGAAGATATTTCTAAGAAAGCAAAAGTAGCCTTAGATGAAATGATGAGGTTAAGTTAATGAATAAACATTGTGATGTTCTTATTATAGGAACTGGGTTAGCTGGGCAATTTGCTGCAGCTAATGTTGATCCTAAATATAAGGTTTTTCTCGTAACGAAAACAAAAACAATAAATTCAAACAGCCGCCTTGCCCAAGGCGGTATTGCATGTGAATATAATGAAAATAAAGAACTTCATGAAAGTCATATCCAAGATACCCTAAGAGCAGGTGCATATTTAAACGAAGAAAAATCAGTTAGATACTTAGTAGATAACGGTTATAAAGTATTAAAAAATCTTATTGATTTAGGAGTTAATTTTGACCTTGATGAGTTTGGTAATTTTCTTTTCACTAGAGAAGGTGGACATTCTACAAGAAGAATTTTACATAGTGGCGGTGATGCTACAGGACGTAAGGTTGTTGAGGACTTAAGAAACATTATTAGATTAAGAAAGAATATCTATTTTTTACAGGATACGATGGCTTTAGATTTAATAAAAGAAGATGGAAAAATAGTAGGCTGTATCGTGCTTGAAAATGAAGCAGAACATTACGCAATCTATTCTAAAAAAACAATAATTGCAACAGGAGGTATTGGATCTGTTTACGGTTCTACAACTAATGATTTAAATGCTACTGGTGATGGAATAGGTATGGCTTACAGAGCAGGCTGTGATTTTAAGAATATGGAGTTTGTTCAATTCCATCCAACTGCTTTGTATTCAGAACATCAAATATCAAGACAGAGATTCTTGATTTCTGAAGCGGTTAGAGGAGAAGGAGCTTACCTAAGAAATGTTGAGAAAGAAAGGTTTATGATTAAGTATGATCCTGAAAGAATGGAACTAGCTCCAAGAGATATTGTAAGCCAAGCAATCTATCGAGAAATGTATGATACTTGGACAGATCATGTGTATCTTGATACAACGCATTTAGATCCAAAATTCTTAGAAAAAAGATTTCCTACAATCTTCGAATATTGTAAAAAACAAGGATATATTTTAGGCCTAGATTTAATCCCAGTAGCACCAGCAGAACACTTCCTTTGTGGAGGTATAAAAACAGATTTACTTGGTAGAACTAAAATAGAAAATTTGTATGCGATAGGAGAGTGTGCCTACACGGGTGTCCATGGGGCAAATAGACTAGCTTCAAACTCTCTCTTGGAATGCTTAGTATTTGGTTTCTCAGCTGCCAAAAATATAAATGAAACATTTAAAAACGGCATCAAAGAGGATAGCTATGTAATAAAAGAAATAGCTAATTATAATTATAACTATAAACCAATTAGAAAAAAAATAGGCGACTATATGGATGAGCATGTGTCTATTGTCAGAAATGAACAGGGATTAAAACTTACTAAAACTACTTTAGAAAATATAAAGAAAAATTTAGAAAAATATCCTAATTTAACTAAGTATTATTATGAAACATTAAATATGGTTCAAACAGCCTTATTAATTACAAACAGTGCACTTGCTAGAAAGGAAAGTATCGGATGTCATTTAAGAATCAAGTAGTAAAATCAAACTATCATACACATATGTATTTGTGTAGACATGCTTCAGGAACAGTCGAAGATTATGTAAAAGAAGCTATCAAATTAGGATTTCAAGAAATTGGTATGAGTGATCATGCTCCATGGATTGAATTAATTGATCGATCAGTTAGAATGGAAAAAGAAGATTATCCTATCTATTTAAAAGAATTAGAAGAATCAATCAAAAAATATTCTAATAAAATAAGAATACTAAAAGGATTAGAAATTGAATATTTTAAAAATGCAGATGATTACTATAAAAAACTTTTAAAGGATATGGACTATTTAACATTAGGACAACACTATATAGAAAAAGAAGGAAAATTAATTTCAATTTATCATATCTCTTCATTAGAAGATTTAGTCATTTATAAAGATACAGTAATAGAAGCTATGAACACAGGATACTTCAAATTTATATCTCACCCTGATATATTTTTGTATAGCACTGAAGAAGTAAGTTCAGAAATTTTGGAATTGGCAGAAGAATTAATTATCGCTGCGAAAGAAAAAAATATTCCTTTAGAGTTAAATGCAAATGGAATTCGTAAAGGGAAAATTATTGTTAATGGAGAAGAAAGATATCGATACCCTAGATTAGAATTTTGGAAGTTAGTTAAAAAACATAATGCTAGATGCATCCTATCAAGTGATGCTCATAAACCAGAATATTTATTTGATGAAGCAATGCTAGAGGCGCAAAAATTTTTAGAGGATATCCATCTTGAAGTAGAAGAAGTATTAGACTTCAACTAAATAATATTTGCTCTCAGAGCAAAAATATGATTTCTTTATTGTGATATTTTTATCATTATATGGGTGTATTTATACCTTATACTAAATAAAAATTAAAATTTCGGCCAATTTTTTGGTCGAATTTTTTATTTGTAAGAAATAGAGGAAAGTGTCATAATTAATATAGTCACACTAAAGATATGAATATATTTAGTTAGCAGTAGTAGATACTTCAACCCTTAATTAATATACATTATATTTCATTTGATATCTTTTTGTGGACAAATTCACAAATTCAAGATAACTTAAATAAGTGCATATAATGTATATTATGTTAACTAACGCCATATATCTAAACGGCGCGATTTATTTAATTATTGTGAATACCGGGGAAAACCTACCAAGCTCTTATTCTGCGAAAACTGGACCTTGATTTTCGGGTATCTTAAATACCACTTGAAAATAGTGAGACTCAATACCCTATTTTTACATTTTAATAGTTAGCTTTTTATAATAGTATGCTATAATACATATTAGATAAGAGGTGATTCTACTTGAATAAAATATATATGATTTTTACAGGAGGAACTATCTCAATGAAAATTGATGATGTCAGTCACACTGTAAAACCTGCTCTCTCTGCTAACCAAATTATGCAGAGCCTTTTAGATTCTAAACTTTACAATGAATTAGAAATCATCGAATACTCTGAAGTACCTTCTCCTTCAATTACGCCTAAGATGATGTTTGACATTTCCAAAATAATAAAATCTAATATCGAAAAAAATCATGCTAGAGGTTTTGTGGTTGTACATGGAACAGATACTTTAGAGGAGACAGCTTTTTTCTTAGACACTGTCATTGACTCTAAAGTTCCTATTGTTGTTACAGGGTCAATGAAGAGTGCGAGTGAACTTGGTTTTGATGGAATAAATAATTTAGTGTCTTCAATATTAGTTGCTGGGTCAACTAAATCTATTGGTAGAGGAACATTAGTTGTAATGAATGATCAGATTAATTCTGCTAGTGAGGTTACTAAAACAAATACGTTAACCCTTGATACATTTAAGTCTTTAGATTATGGCCCATTAGGAATCGTTGATAATCGTGAAGTGATTTTCCATAGAGAGGTTAGTTACTCTAGAAAAAAAGTTTTAGTTGATTCTATATCTAATGACGTATATTTAATTAAAGCTTATGCTGGTAGTGATTCCTTATTGATTAATTACTTAACTAGTCAAAATGCTAAAGGGTTAGTTATTGAAGCTTTAGGAAGAGGAAATCTTCCACCTAGCATGTTAGATGGTATTGAGAATGCTATTAATAAAGGTATACCTGTTGTAATCACATCTAGATGTCCTTCAGGAAGAGTTTTAGATTCATATGGTTATTTAGGTGGTGGCAAGTTCTTAACCGATATGGGCTGTATTTTAGCTCCATCTCTAAATGGTCAAAAGGCAAGACTTCTTCTTAGCTTAGCGATTCAAAAATCTTCTGATTATGCGTATTTAAAAGATTTATTTACAATATAAAAAAAAGTCTTAAATCTTAAACGATTTAAGGCTTTATTTTTTTAGTCTTCTTCTTGATTATCTTCCTTATCCAATAATAAACGGTTAAGTTCATCAACTTCAGTTTTATACTTTTTAGAAGCTACTAGCAATGCTATGCCATAAATGATTCCTACAATACCTATGACAATAAATATGATCCAAGCTCTAGTAAATAAATAAGTTCCAAAGATATTTCTGAAAACTATCAAGGCAGGAATGACTATTATATATCCTAGGATTGCATTGATATATCCTTTACCTTTTTCAGACTTAAATATAGTGATACCAAGCGCAATAAATATTGATATTAAAACAGCACCAATTGTTACTCTAACATAGGCCATTGTAAAACCTGATCTAGCCTTGACTAGTATTGCAAACAACATTAAAAGTATGGTTGTAAAAAAGAATGTTTTTGCAAATATACTAAAGTACTTTTTCATTAGTTTCTACCTCCTAATACAGCTCTAAGAATTGGAACATATTTTCTTGATATAATGACCATTTCTTTATTCTTAAGAATAGCTTCCATTCTACCATTTAAACTTGTTTTAAATGACTTGATTTTTCTTGTATTTAAAACTGTATTTTTATTGATTCTTAATAGAGGTGTGTTTTTATAAATCTCTTCTAATTCGTATAATTTCAAATTAATATCATAGACCTTGTCTTTTGAATAAGCAAAGACTTTATTATCGACTGATTCGAAGTAATAGATTTCATTTGGTGTAAGGGTATAACTTCTTCCATCAATTTTACCAGTAATAATATTGTTTAAGTATTCAAGTGATTTTTTTATGTCTTCTACTAATTGATCTACTTGTTTACAATTGATTATTACTTCATGTTCTTCAATTTTTGGATTTTCATTAACCCTTATCTTCATTTTATTCCTCCAGATAATCTAGTAAGATTGTATCGATAATTTCAAGTTCTAGTAACCCTTGATTGAATAATTCTAAACGATAATTTAATACTTCAATAACTTCTTCAAAAACAGTGATTATATTACTAAGATTTTCTCTTGTGTATGTTCCTCTTAAATCATATATTCTTTGATATGCAGTTCCTCTAGTTTCTATTAAGTCTGATTTAATATCTTTTAATACAGATATTTTATCTTTAATAATTGTTTTATCATCATCTAGTATCACATAGTTGATTTCCTTTAATGTTGAAGCGCTTGTTCTTATAGAATTAAATTTTGTTTTTATTGATTCTCTTACATTAATTAATTGATCATGCAAATCAATTAATTCTAATCTCAAGTCGTTAAGTCTAACGAAGTCATTTGAATCATCTGATAAAGTAATTATTGTTGGTTCGTTGTATGATAATGATAAAGCAGTTACCCCACCATCTGCTTCAGTAATAGTTTTGCTAGCATATGCTTCTGTAGTTGAATCTAAATTACTTGTTTCTCTAATTACTTGATTTAAGAATAAATCTTGTGCATCGCAACCAACTGCAGCTACCAATGTAAATAGTGCTAATATTGCGACTAATAATATTTTTTTAAGTTTCATAATAACCCTCCTTCTTTTGATGTTTCAAGTTTATTATGAAAAAAATGCTTATGCAAGAAAATTAATTGTAAGTTGCATAAACATTTTAGTAAGTTGCATATTTTATTTAAGCATCATTGCCAATGCATCTTTAATTAGATCACTTGTTTTTTTAGATGTATCAAGTTTAGGTAAAACTTTTTTAATCTCTTTAGCTTTATAACCTAAAGCTTTTAAAGCTTCCTCAACTTCAATTAAGTTAGCTGTCTTAATCGCTTTATCTTCAAAGTCAATTTTTCCTTTTAAATCTAAAATAATTTGTTGGGATGCTTTAGGACCAATACCAGGGAACTTTTGTAAGTATTTAGCATTACCTTCATCAATCGCTTTTGTAATAGATTCAACTGAACCACTAGCTAAAATAGCATTAGCACTTTTTGGACCTATCCCATTGACACTAATTAATTTTATGAATAACTCTTTACCTTTAAGTGATTTAAATCCATATAAACTGATGTTGTCTTCAGACACCTTTTGATAGATATAAATAGTAACATCTTGGTGTAATAAAAAATTATATGGATTAGGAGTGATGATTTTATATCCAACTCCCAAATTTTCTAATGTTATATCCGTAGGATTAATTTCAGTAATAATCCCTTTAATGTAATTGTACATAAAAGTCCCCTTTCAAATTAGCATCACATAAACAACACATTATATTATTCTACAAATTCTAATTCCAAATCATAGATGATAACAGTATCACCGTTTTTAGCACCAGCTTCACGTAGTTGTTCATCAAGCCCAGCTTTTCTTAATTTAGTAAGAAAGATAGCAATAGATTCCTCAGTCATTAAATTAGATCGATTGATTAATCTTTGAACTAGTTTTCCTTTAACATCGTAGGTATCAGATTTAAGTTTAGTAATTAAAATATCTTTATCTTCATCTAAAAAGTTATATTCAACATAGTCATCAATAACTTCATCTTTTTTATAAAAGAATGGAGTTGTTTCTAATAACTTAGCACATTCATAGATTAGTTCTTGTAGATTATCATTTGTTAAGGCTGATACTGGAATAATTTTTGTATCATCATCAAAATGAGATTTAAAGGTTTCTAATCTTTCTAAAGCACCTTCCATATCCATTTTACTAGCTACGATAATCTGTGGTCGTTCAAGTAATCCATAATCATAATCTTTTAACTCATTATTAATAATATTATAATCTTCAATAGGATTTCTTAATGATTCAGGACTCATATCAACCATATGGATTAATACTCGAGTTCTTTCAATATGTTTTAAGAATTGATGCCCAAGACCTAACCCTTTTGAAGCACCTTCAATTAATCCAGGCATATCTGCTAAAACAAAACTATTAATACCAGGTCTTTCAACAACACCTAAATTAGGAACAATTGTAGTAAAAGGATAATCAGCTATTTTAGGTTTTGAATTAGAAAGGATAGTAATTAACGTAGATTTACCAACAGAAGGGAATCCAATGATTCCTACATCAGCTAATAGTTTTAACTCAACATGAATATTTAATTCAATTGCTGGCTCTCCATTTTCTTGGATTCTTGGAGCTTTATTCCTAGGTGTAGCAAAAGAGCGGTTTCCTCTACCACCTTTTCCGCCTCTAGCAATAACAGCTCTTTGTCCGTGCTTTGTTAAATCAGCTAGCACTTCATTTGTATCTTTATTATAACAAATAGTTCCTAATGGAACTTTTATTTCTATATCAGGAGCATCTGCCCCTTTCATGTTTTTCGTTTTACCTGTTTCACCAGCTTTAGCAAATAAATGTTTTTGAAACTTAAGATCCATTAACGTTGATTTACCTTCATCAGCTACAAATATAACTGATCCACCTTTTCCACCATCTCCACCAGATGGTCCCCCAAGTGGAACATGTTTTTCACGTCTAAAAGAGATGAGCCCATCCCCACCTTTTCCAGATCTTACTAAAACATTTACTTCATCTATAAACATAAAACACCTCTATAACATTATACTACAAAACTAGTTCATAAGCCAGTCTATCGATTCCTTTTAAATAGCCAATATATTTAAAGTTCATCTTTTTAATTAACCCCTGCATTTTAAGATTATCTCTATGTGTATCTACTTTTAAAGAGTCATAGTTATTAATCTTACTTAAATTAATCGCAAACTGAAATAGTTTTGTGCCTAATCCTTTCTTTTGAATTGAAGGATCAACGATAATTCTATGGATTACCATAGAATGTTCTTTTAACCATTTGATTTCTTTATAACCTGCTTCATGCTCCTCTAAAATGGTAATAGAAGCTATGATGATATTATTTTCTTTATATACATATAAACTCTTATTATGATAGTCATTAATAAAAGTATCTAAATTAGGATAATCACCAGTCCATTGATTTAATCCTTCTTTAAGCATATTTTCTCTAGTGATTTTAGCTAGTTTAGCAATTAACTCTAATTCATTAAATTTAGCTAATTCAATCATTTAATTCACCAGCTTTATCCATAGGAAATACGATATTAATGATAGGTTCTTGATGATATGCTTTTTTATAGTTCTCAGTAAACACGTTTAAGAAACTATCTAAATGACTAGCTTTAACAAGATTTAAAGTGCTACCTCCAAAACCTCCACCAATCATTTTAGAACCAATACTACCTGAAGAAAGACCCATTTCTACTAGATTATCAAGTGTATCACTAGATACTTTATATAAGTCTTTCGCAGAATAATGAGCTTCAGTAAGTAATTTTCCCAGAGTTATATAATCTTTATTAATTAAAGCCGCCTTAGATAAAACAACTCTATGATGTTCATCTACTAAATGTTTAAATCTATTTTTTAATTCTATTTCACTAATATATTTTTCATATTTATAATAATCATTAGGCTTCAACTCACAGATATGATTAATATCAACATGTTTCTTAAGAGTATTTAAAACGTCTAATGATTCTTTTTGGCGTGTATTATAATTAGATTCAACTAATTTTCTAGTCGTTCTTGAATTTACTAAAATAAACTTATAATCATCTAAGATAAGCGGAACGTGTTCATAATTTAAAGAATCAGTCTCTAAATAGAGAGCGTGATCTTTTAATCCGTTCGCTATGATAAATTGATCCATAATACCACATTTAACACCTATATAATCATTTTCAACTGATCTAGCTAATTTAGCAATTTCTGCTCCACTAAGATTAAACTTAAAATAATCATTAAACATATTGCCAATCAATACTAAGAAAGCAGCACTTGAAGATAAGCCACCACCTTTAGGCAAATTCCCATGAATAGCTAAATCAAATCCTTTATTGATTAAATATCCGTTTTCTTTATATATAAGAATAGTCCCAACCACATAATCAACAAATCCTAAGTCTTTTGCTTGATCCATTTTTTCTAAATCAAAACTAATCCCGCCTAATCTGCTAAAATTATGAGAATATACATTAATCATAGAATCATTTCTAAAAGTAATCGCACCATAGATTCCTAAGTTAATACAGAAAGGTAAAACAGCACCACCATTGTAGTCTGTGTGCCCTCCTATGATATTGACTCTTCCCGGAGAAAAGTAACTTTTATCTGGTAAATAATTAAAATGTTTATTAAATATGTCTTTGATTGAGTTATTCATCATTTCCTCCAATATAATACTATTAAAATTATATTACATTATATAATTATTTTCAATGAATAGTAGCACTTAAAACAATTAAAAAAGCAGGTTTTTACCTGCTTATTGTTATACTTGTTTATAAACGCTTGCTTGTTTTCTATCTTTTCCTACTCGTTCGTATTTTACAATACCATCGATTTTAGCAAACAATGTATCATCTCTTCCAATTCCTACATTTTCCCCAGGATGAACTTTAGTTCCTCTTTGACGATAAATGATAGAACCAGCAGTACAGAATTGTCCATCAGATAGTTTAGCTCCTAAGCGGCGACCTACAGAATCTCTACCATTCTTTGTTGATCCAACACCCTTTTTAGAAGCCATGCATTCAAGTATATTTAAATTAAGTATCACTTAAAAACACCTCCAAAATTTGTTTTTTCAATAATTATTCGACATTAATAGCTTTGATGCTAAGTTTAGTATATGGTTGTCTGTGACCATTTTTCTTATGGTAATGTTTCTTAGGTTCGTATTTGAAGATAATAATCTTAGGACCTCTACCATTTTTCACTACTTCAGCAGTAACGCTTGCATTTTTAACGTATGGTTTCCCAATTTTATTTTTGTCTCCACCGATCATTAATACTTTATCAAAAGTATATTCTGCTCCAGCTTCAACATCAAGTTTTTCAACGAAAATTTCTTGTCCAACTTCAACTCTTACTTGTTTGCCACCTGTTTCAATAACTGCGTACATTTAGTGCACCTCCTCTTTATTTAAGACTCGCCATATGTTGGTAACTATTTAAAGTTTTTAAAACCAAGTCTGAGCGGTATGCAAATCATACGAAAGTATTATACACAAATTATCCCTTAATGTCAATAAATTTATTTTGAAATTTAACCTATATTTCGCTAAAAATAAATATTTTGAATTATCTTAAAGAAATCCTAAAATTTATGATAAAATATTGATAAAGGAAGTGATAATTATGCCTTTACTATTTCTTACAATTGGTACCTTCTATATTATAGCATTAATTGTCTTAGTTTTAACACTTATTTATTTAGGAATATCATTCTTAATCTATAAAAAGATGTTAGTAGACTATAATAACCCACCGATTGATTTAGTAGATCATACAGAAGACTTTTATGAAAAAGCATATCAATGGTTTGGCGAAATACCTAAAGAAGATATTTATGTGACAAGTTATGATAATCTTAAATTACATGGGTATTATATTCCTTCATATAATAAGAAATCAAATAACTTAGCGATTGTATGTCATGGATATCAATCAAAAGCTACAGATATGATTATCATAGGTAAAATGTATTGTGAGATGGGATTCCAAGTTATCATGATTGATCAAAGAGGGCATGGCCAAAGTGAAGGAAATTTTACATCGTTTGGCTATTATGAAAAATATGATTTAAAGAAATGGATTAATTACGCTTTAAGAAATTATGGTAGTGATTTAAAAATTTTAATCCATGGTGTATCTCTTGGCGCAGCTACTACGATGATGGTAACCAGTTTAGATATTCCTTTAAAGAACATTAAGTTTCTTCTATTAGATTCAGGATACACGACAGCTTATAAAACTACTACAAATACTAAGAATTCTCTTTTATTAAAAATCTTCTTCTTTGGACTTAATATAGTTACATATTTAAGACATAATTTTTGGTTTTCAAATATAAAACCAATAAAAGCCATGAAAAAGAATCAAATTCCATTCTTAATCATTCAAGGAGATAAAGATAGAGTTGTACCTGTATCAATGGCTAATAAACTTTTGAATGCATCCGTCGCAACACAAAAAGAAATATTAATTGTAAAAGATTCTGCTCATGCTCAAGGATTTAGAGTTGATTGGGATTTATGTTATACGACGTTAAAAAAAGAAATCAAAGATATCTTTAAAATTAAGAAGATATATAACTCTAATGAGTGAGACTAATCATGATTGATCGATATGAATCAGTTTTATATAAACTAGCAAAGAATTTAAATCAAGCTAAAATCAAATGGAGTTTAGGTGGATCTTTATTATTATACTATTTAGGATATGATATGATTCCTCATGATATTGATCTTTTAGTAGATGAATTACAAAAAGATATATTAGAAGAAACCATTCAAGAGTATAATTATATATTAGAAGGGAAAAACCCTAACTACTCAACTAGTTATTTTTATTCATTAACAATAGATTCTATAGATGTTGATATTATGTTAGGATTTAAAGTAAATACAGACCATGGGATTTATGTATATCCATTTGATAATCAATATATAAAGACAATATATCTTAAAGATGAACCAATTTATCTATCCGATTTAAGTGAATGGGTTAAAGTATACAAGAAAATGAATAGATTAGATACAGTTAATTTAATAGAAAAAGGAAAATCAAATTTATGATTTTCCTTTATTTTTTAGATAAACCCTAGCCTCATAAGGTTTTAAGTTCAATTCATCGTTTTCTTTGTAATTAGATAGAATCAAATTATAGTTAACATAATCATTATTTATAAGTATATAATCTTTATCGGTAAAATTACAAATAACAACTAATTCTTGATTATTATATAATCTTCGATAACTATAGATTTTCTTATTCTTGAAATCAATATCATTATAATTCCCATAGACGATAATTGGATATTTCTTCCTTAATTCAATTATCTTTTTATAATAAGAATAAATAGAATCTTCATCATTTATTTGTTTAGCGACATTAATATCCTTATAGTTTGGATTAACTTTTAACCATGGTTTTTTATTTGAAAAGCCAGCGTTCTTAGAATCATCCCATTGCATTGGTGTTCTAGCATTATCTCTAGACATATGCATAATCTTTTTCATCATACGCTTATGACTCATCAATAGTTTTCTACCTGTTTTGTAGATATTATGGGTTTCAATGTCTTGATAATCTTCCAAATTCTCAAAACTGATATTAGTCATACCAATTTCCTGTCCTTGATAGATAAATGGAGTCCCCTGTTGGAAATATAACATTGTAGCTAGCATCGTAGCTGATTCATAATGATATTTTAAAGAGCCAAAGCGATTAATACTACGCGATTGATCATGGTTTTCTAAATATAATGTATTCCAGCCTTTACCATTAAGTTTATTTTGCCAGTTACTTAAAGGTTTTTTAAGATTGATGGGTTTGAATTTCTTCATAAACCATTTAACAAAGTAATTATCGGCTGCCATATGATCAAATTGAAAAACCATGGTGAGTTCTTTTCTTGAAGGTTTAGTAAGTAATATAGCTGTTTCTGGTTTAACAAGAGCCGTTTCACCAACAGTAAAACAATCATATTTAGAAAATACATCTTCATAAATCTCATGAAGATATTTATGTAGGTTTGGATATGATAAGTAATGCTCTCTACCTCTTAAAATTGGGGTGAATTTACCATTAGGATGTTTATTGTTTTTAGCGATAAGATTTATCACATCACATCTAAACCCATCAACACCTAAATCAAGCCAAAACTTAATCATTTTTTTGATTTCTTTTCTAACTTCAGGATTATCCCAATTTAAATCAGGTTGACCTTTAGCAAATAAGTGCAAATAGTATTGTTTTCTTTCTTCATTATATGTCCAAGCTTCACCACCAAAGAAACTTGTCCAATTAACTTTATTATCTTCCCAATGATAGAAATCTTTGTATTTACCTTCTTTCTTAACTGATTTTTTAAACCACTCATGCTCACTTGACGTGTGATTAATTACTAAATCCATTACTAATTTAATCTTAGCTTTATGTAATTCTTTAATTAGTTGTTTGATATCTTGCATTGTCCCAAATTCTTTTGCAATATCTTGATAATCTGATATATCATATCCATTGTCTTCCATAGGTGATTTGTAGACAGGAGATAGCCAAACGATGCCAACACCTAAATCTTGCAAATATGGAATTTTCTTAATTATCCCTTGAATATCGCCAATGCCATCATTATTTGAATCGTTAAAACTTCTTGGATAGATTTGATATATAAAATTTTCTTTATACCATTCTTTACTCATGTTTAATACCTCTTAAATAATATAGTAAACGCCTTAAAATATTGATGATTAGCTAAAGCAATAATTAAAAATACTGTTTTGATTGATAATCTACCATGAGACAAGATAGCTAACGATCTAAGTGGCATTTGTTTAATGCCTAGATTAATCATCTTTTCTTGATCCTCATTTCCTTCTAAAATATCTTTTTTCTGTTTTTCAAATTGCTTAGCAACAATTTTTCCTATAAAGGTATCTTGTATATCTTCTAGACTATTGTTTATTGTAAATGGTCTAGTATGTTTAATATGTTGATCCTTGAGTTCGATATTGATTAATTTTTCATAGTCTTCATTCTTAAAAGTTAATCCTTTTAAAGGAGTGTAACTATCTAATTCATTCCAAACAGAAGGTTCATAAATAGTATTAATATTAACTTCAATTTGTTTTTCTACTAAGATATCTCTTGCATTACGACATATTTGTAAACTGTATTTTCCATTATCACAAATGAATTTCTTTAATTCAGGATGATAAAAATTAAAACTAGATGAATCTACTTTAAATTTAACAGTCTTAGTTTCACCATTTTTAATCATGATTTTATCAAACCTAATTAGTTCCCTCTTTGGTCTAGGAATACTTGGATTTTTTGCTTCAAAGAATAGCATTACGACTTCTTTACCATCCATTGGGCCATTATTTGTAACATCAACACTAAGGGTAATTGTTTGTTTCTTAGTTTTAATTTCATCTTTATTAATGTTTAAATTAGAGTATTCAAAATGAGAATATGATTTACCATAACCAAACGGGAATAATACTTTTTGGTTTGTAGAACAATAATATCGATACCCTACATAGATACTTTCTTGATAAAACACATGATTATTACCGGTTTTAAAGTATTTGTCACTAGGAATGCTAAAATGGTCTATAGGGAAAGTTTCTGCTAATCTTCCACTAGGATTAACAGTTCCATATAAAACTCTGTCAATTGCTAATCCAAGCCCTTCTCCGCCAAGATAGCAATTCACAATTCCTTTTACCTTTTTATTAAATGGCATTGCTATAGGAGAACCTATTTGTAATACTAAAATAACATTTTCATTAAACTTAGATACTTGATTGATTAAGTATTCTTGATTCGATGGTAATGACAGATGTTCTCTGTCATAGCCCTCTGATTCATAGGCATCAGTTAAACCACAAACTAATACAATTTTACTATAGTTAGGAGCTAAGTTCTTAACTTCATCTAATAAATCTCTATCATGTTCATTACACTTGTGACAATATCCTTGTACGTAATCTACATTTTCGTGTTTTGTTAGATAATCATAAATCGTATCAACCCTATAAGGATTAATATGTGAAGATCCTCCACCCTGATATCTAATATTTTTAGCCATATCACCGATTAGTAGTACTCTATCTTCATGTCTTAGTGGTAATAATTCATCTTTATTCTTTAATAAAACAATTGATTCAGCTGCTATATCAGCCGCAACTAAATGATTCTTTTCTAAATCAACAGTATAGTTATCTTTGTTTTTATACTTATCAACTAATTCAAGAATCCTTCTAACTGAGTTATCTAATGTTTTAATGGGAATTAATCCTGATTTATAATCCTTAATTAATTTCTTAATACTATAAATATGGCCAGGCATTTCTAAATCTAAAGTAGC
This sequence comes from uncultured Candidatus Izemoplasmatales bacterium, assembly GCA_964655885.1. GTDB lineage: Bacteria > Bacillota_I > Bacilli_A > Izemoplasmatales > Hujiaoplasmataceae > 4572-104. The sequence continues at coordinate 44,073 of CAZZPD010000005.1, forward strand.
GATTAAAGCATCAGTTCTTGAATTAACAGCGCTCCAATCACTAACAATTAAACCATTGAAACCAAATTCTTCTCTTAAAACTTCTTTTAAATGATGGATGTTTTCACTAGCATATACTCCATCAACTTTATTATATGAACACATGACCATTTCTGGGTCTAATTTAATTAATTCTTGAAAACTTTTATAATAAATCTCATATTTAGCTCTTGCATCAACTACTGAATTTGAAGTCATTCGATAGTCTTCTTGAGAGTTTAATGCAAAATGTTTTAAACAAACACCAACATCTTGAGATTTAACGCCTTTAATAAATCCTTCTGCCATTTTTGTAGTAACATACGGGTCTTCACTGAAATATTCGAAGTTTCTACCACAAAAAGGATGTCTTTTAATATTGATTCCTGGTCCTAGAACAAGGGAAACATCATTTGCTTTAAATTCTGAAGCAATAGCTTCGCCCATTTTATAGGCAATTTTAGGATTAAATGAAGAAGCTAGTGTAACTAAAGAAGGATAACAAACTGCAGTTATACTTTTTTCCATTCCACTAGAATCATCCACAACTTTTCTTAATCCATGAGGTCCATCAGCCATAAATATAGAAGGAATATCTAATCGATCAATATTCTTAGTTTCCCAGAAGTTTTTACCTACTACAAGAGAACACTTTTCTTCTAAGGTAAGTTTCTCTATTAATTTATCTATATCCATATAATCACCTCAACTCCATTATAACAAAAATAAATATTTATAGGGTTAAGCTATAAAAAAAAGCCAAATATTTTTGACTCCATTCTTGGCGACTCGGAGAGGATTCGAACCTCTTACCTTTAGTTCCGGAAACTAACGCTCTATCCAAATGAGCTACCGAGTCAAAATAAAAGGAGATAAACTCCTAAAGTGGCGACCCGGAAGGGATTCGAACCCCCGACCGACGGCTTAGGAAGCCGCAGCTCTATCCTGCTGAGCTACCGGGTCAATATAATAAAACACCAACAAGATTATTATAACACAATATTGGATATTTATATTCATTAAATTTCAATATATATAGGTGCTTATGTATATAAGAAATACAACTATTATCTAGTAAAAACTAAGTTAAATTCATCACTTAATAAATCATTAAATTTATAGTTATCACTATTAAATTTCTTCATAGTTGATATGTCTTCAGTTTTATTCTTAATCATATAATCTAAGAATAAACCACGAGCTTGTTTTGAATAAGTAGCTTGATTAATATACTTACCATTCTTATATTGTA
>CAZZPD010000006.1:0-5026 GCA_964655885.1 uncultured Candidatus Izemoplasmatales bacterium
ATCCCCTTGTTATGCTGTACATATCATTAGTTGCAATTACTTATTATACGGCTCGATGTAACAGTTTTAATTGCAACTTATTTTGTAACTCATATCAATCCTAAATATTAATTATCTTATAAATTTCAGTTTTATGTTTCTGAATAAACTTCAATAAATCGAACCCATCTTTAAAGTACGAATAATTTCGCTTTGTATTTTCTTCAGCAATTCTCTTTGCAGATTCAAATGCAATTAACTCAAAGAGATATTTTCTTTGCTTAGGAGGAAAGGATGGGTTGTTTTTATCTATCTTCTTTAAGTTTCCTAAATTGGCAATATTTATAGGGTGTTTTGCACTTATGTAAACAATCCCTTTTTTTGAGTCTAAATTTGATTGCCAAATAGTCTCTTCAAAGCTAAGTTCAATCTTGTTTAAGAATCCCTCATTTCCTTCATTTCTTTCTTTTTTCTCTCTTGTGTAAAGTGTTGCTTTTGCTTCAATATCACCGTACTTAGCAGTGATATATGTTTCGTCTATAAATTTTCCAGCTTTCACTTCATACTTAAACATCCCAATTGTGTCTGCAATCATATGACTTTCTTTTAAAGTAATTTCCTCAATGTTGCTGAATAATTGTCCTTTTGATTTAGTTTCAACAATCAGTTTACTACCTAATGGAATAATTTCCGTGTCAAAATATAGATTAAATCTAGCTTTACTATCAAACTCGATGTTTTTTCTCTTTGGTATAAACTCCAATCCATTCTGTGGATATATAATCTTAGCATCAACAACATTTATAGCAACTGAAGTATTGTAGTTATTACAATTCGCAGATAGTATTACTGGTTCATCAGTTATTCTAAGTCCTTTGATAACTGCACTCTTAATAACTATGCCTCCTTCTTTAATATCTTCTTCATCATAGGAAACACTTCTATTCTGTAATTCAATATTGCTATTATCAACAATACTAAAATTAATGCTTGTATTAGCTGGAATTTGCTCTGGATTTATATATAACTTAAGATCATAGGTTTTTCCTTTAGTAATAGATACACTTCTTCTAGCGAACTGCAATCCATCCTGAGGTGGATTTGTCCCTGTATTAATTCCTTCAATACTACTTAACTCAAGCTCTCTATAATAATCATTTATTTGCTTCATAAGATTATTGAACTGCTTATTATGAGATAAGTCTATAGGTTCATTTCCTTTATTGTCGTTATACTCATTCAAAGTTTTTTCTAGTATCTTACCTACCTTTTTAAACATTTCTTTCGTAAAGGCAGTTCTTCCATCAAATCCATCTCTTGTATCGGTTAATATGCTTTTGGGATTCTCACAATTAAGATAATATCTTAGAAGATTAGAGACTTCTGGGATTATTAGTTCACCAGTAAGCTCATTTATACCTAATGAGTTGTCATACCCAAAGTAAGTTTCATCATAAATAACTTTCTCATCATCCCTGATAATAATCTTAGTATCATCATTAGAATTACTTTTCTCAAATATATTCATTGTTGCATCCAGAACAAAATCATCATAAGTAATCTTGAACTTCTTATTTCTTAAAATCGCTTCAGAATTATCATATACATATCTGGATGAATCTAATCTATGCATTAAATTGCCATCATAAAAGAACACTTCTCGCATTGGATCACTAAGAATATAGCGCAACATATAAAATTCTTCTATTTTGTCTTTAATAGTTTTCTTTGTTGGTAAGATTATTTCATCATTAATTCCAAAAGTAATAATAGTTCCATTTTCACCTATACCCTTACTCTTTCTATATTGCTTAATATGAGGATGGATTTCTTTAACTTCGATTTCTTTATCTTCTTTAAAGTAAAAAGTACATTTTGATACTTTATCATCTTTTATAGATTCAATTTTGGCAACACCAGTCAAAAAGGCAGAAAAATGTAATACATCTCCAGCACCTTGCCCAAATAAACCTCTAACACCTGAATCCTCAGTATATTTATTATGGTCTCCACCATAATCACTAAAGATTCTATCCAAATCCTCTACACTCATTCCTTCAGCAAAATCAGTTACTTCAACTACACCTTTACTTCTGTTTAACTTGATAATTATTCTCTTTTTCGAGAGTTCTTTCTCATGTTTTTCAATTCTTTTATAACTATCATCCGAGTTCAATACTATTTCTGTAATCATCTTTAAAAAATCATTATTAAAAATATTTAGTAGATCCCTCTTAGTTTTTCTAATATTTTCTTTAACTTTCTTACGCATTTCATCCCATCCTTTTATTTAATCTTAAATGTACTATTATCCCTTTGCCTGTTAAATGATGCTTTTGTTTTTGATAACTGTTTGTCAATTGCCTTGAATATCTGTTTCACTTGATCATCAGTGTAATTATAACTTTTAGTATTCGATAAATTACTTATAGACTCTAACATCTTGATTACTTTGTTAGTTCTCGATTCAGCCAACCTAACAAACTTCTCATTTCTTGATTCCATTAAATCACCTCGAGTTAATTATAAAATATAAACCCTATATTTGTCAAATATAGGGTATTATTTTTTTATATTAAGTATTATAATGTGCTATATCAGCTTATATAATTGTTTGGTTGTCAAATAATCAAATTATTATTGTTATTATTAGAGTTTTTGTAAGACCATTCATTTTTTAAATATTCCTTGCAGATGCCAAATACTTTAAGTTCATCAATGATTCTTTGTTTACTATTTTTATCAATTATCAACTCTAAATCTGAACTTAAAACATATGAATCCTTTACATACTTTGATGTCAAAAACAAACCATTTTGTCTAATCATTCTAGACTTAACCAGTGTAGGTCTTATTAGATAATTCACTTGTTCGTGTTTCAGTTTTTTGAACACTTTCATTATATCAGATCCCTTTAATTCTATTTCATTAATGACATTTCTGAGAACAAATAGCTTTCCATCTGATTCAGGATCACCTACTTCGTCAGAGTCACCTTCCCACTTGGCACATGCAAAATATAATCCAACTAAAATAGAATCGGTTATGTCAATCATGCGCGTACTATACTTACCCTTGAAGGGATAATGCTGCATCATAGCCCACCAATTCTGACTATCATCTGGTATATTTGAGAATATTTGAGACTTATCTATTTCTGTCATAGCTTTAATATCTTTTTTAAAATCATCCATTAGTTTTTTTTCAATACTAGAGAGATTATTCTCATCATATGTGAATTTCTTATTGTTTCTCGACAATCGTGAGTTTAAGTTGTGAGTTTCATTACTCTGACCTCTAAAATATACTTTCTTAATATCTTGTCCTCTAGTATTTAGATATGCATACACTTTTGCAAATGCTTCGAATACTGATTTAACATGATTTTTACTAATAGAACTAAAATCATTTATCTCGTCAAGCATTTTTCTAAAAAATACATCATCAAACAACATAGTACTACTTGTTCTATTAAATTCAGTTGTGGATTTAACACTGTCTATTCGAGAGTAATTACTAATTAACTTACTTAATATTGATACTTCACAACTCTTCTTATGAAATCCTTGATTATTTATTAAATCCTGTATTATCCATTCTAAAAACTTGTATGTACTATAATACTTCCCCATTTTTGATTCCTCCATTAATTAGATTTTATAGATTGGAACTATATCTTTACCTTAAGTTCTATTTACTATAGTTTATCATATTTAATTATAAATAACAGGTCATATAAGGACTTAAAACAAAAAGCCCGAAAGGTCTTTGTTATGCCGTGTATGTCATAGGTTGCAATTATTTGTGATACGGCTCGTTGTTATTGATTCTAAACGAACGATATATTTGTTCTAATAATATTAATTTCATTAATTGGTGTGGGAAAGTCATATTAGAAAAAGAAAGCTTAAACTTAGCTCTATCTAGTACATTTTTAGACAAGCCCAATGATCCTCCAATAATAAAACATAGGTTAGATGAATGATATGTTCCAATATCATTCATTTTGTTTGCTAAATCTGTTGAAGATAATTGCTTACCTTCAATAGCTAGAGCTATTACATATTCATCTTTAAGTTTAGATAATATTCTTTTACCTTCTATGTCTTTTATGATATCTATATCTTTTTCTGATAAATGATCTGGTGCTTGCTCATCTTTTACCTCTATTAATTCTAGTTTTGTATATTTAGATAACCTTTTACTATATTCTTTAATACCTTCAACAAGGTATTTTTCTTTTATTTTACCTACTGATATTATTTTAATATTCATATGCTTACCTATTTCCTTCTAAAAGGGCTAGATATAAATCTCCACATAACCATTAGATTAGTTAGTATCTTAATTTTTTTCTTGTTTTGAAGTATCCCTTTAACTATCCTTTTAGATACATAATCCACATCATTCCCTAAGATTTTCGCTATTTTCATACCTTCTTCATTCATATTATTCATTAATAAATCTGTAAATACCATACCTGGTTGGATTGTTCCTACTGAGATGTTTTTAAATTCTTTTAATTCTTTATTGCATCCCTTACTAAAATAAGAAATTAATCGCTTTGATGATCCATAAATAATAGTTTTAGGAATAACCATTCCATTACTACCTAGTCCTTCTAAATTATAGATTCTACCATAGCCTTGTTTAATCATTTGATTAACAGCTATGCTTGTTCCATTAATAGTTCCTAGAACATTAACGTCTATAACTCTTTTAACTTCTGTTTCACTTAATTCATATACATTTAATCTTTCTTGATCCACTCCAGCATTATTAATCCATATGTCAATGTTACCAAAAATTTCAATTGCTTGATTTGCAGATTTCAAGATATCACTATAATTTCTCACATCACATACATATGCATTAAACTTACCATTTAAATCTTTTTTTGCATTTTCTATTGATTGTATACTCGTTCCAGTAAATGAAACATGATGACCTCTTTTTAGAAATTCTAAAGCCAATCCCTTTCCAATCCCTCTAGTTCCGCCAGTTATGAATATATGCATGATTTCACTTCCTTTTTAAGTGGATTTTT
>CAZZPD010000006.1:5126-10267 GCA_964655885.1 uncultured Candidatus Izemoplasmatales bacterium
GTTCCGCCAGTTATGAATATATGCATGATTTCACTTCCTTTTTAAGTGGATTTTTTTATTTATTAAGTAAATTCGAGAATCTGTCTTTTGCTTTGATTTTTACCCTACCATAATTTTTTAGTTTTGTTACAAATACTATTTTTAGTTTTATTAATAACATTACCTTTTTTATATTATAACTTAATTTTGTACTAATTCACAAATTCTTTATTTATAAAATAAATATAAAACCCTCTAAAAGAGGGCTTTATCGTTAGTTTAATTGTTTTCCTGTATCATTTGTTTATCATTTCTTTGATATTTAGATAAAATGTTTTTAATATATGCATCCTTATCTTCCCAAAAATGGAACATATTAACTCTCTCGTGTTTTGCTTCTATCCATTCTAAGTATTTTTCTAAGAAATAATAGTCTTTTTGGAACGAGTGATTTGCTTTATGCATCAAAAGACCAATCCCATCTTCAGAGCCGTTCCCTTTTAGCATGTAATCAACTGGTGATCCTTTAACTCCTTTTACATCATACACTTTATATTCTAAATTTTCATTACCAAACGATATTACATTAGATTCTTCTTCATCTGTTTCTTTTTGAATTAATGAATTAATAAATTCAACGCTCTTCTTATAATCATTTTCAGATATAAATTTTGCATATTGTAAATAATTCTTTAATACTCTAGGCCCATCATTCTTAAGTTCCTTTGCATTAAAATCTTGTAAATCAAAAGAGACAAATACATAAGTTTTGAATTTGGATCTAGTAACACATACATTAAGTCTATTTTCTCCATACTTTTGGCTTAACCAGCCAAATTGATGTTGGAATATTCCATCTTCATTGTATGAATATGCTACAGATATCAAAATGATGTCTCGTTGATCCCCTTGAACATTTTCTACGTTCTTAACAAATAATCCAACATGTTCATTATCTTCAACTTTTTGTTTTGATTCAAGATATAATTCATGAAATTCTTGATCTTCTTCTAAGCGGTCATCAATGAGGTCTTCAATTAGTTCTCGTTGATGAATATTAAAGGTAATAATTCCAATGGATTTTGTATTTTTGTATTCCTTTAGTACTTCAACTAATGTATCAACTACACGTATTGCTTCTGGTTTATTAGAATTATTGACCCATAATCCATTTTCTACACTTATATATTTTAGAGGTGAATCCTCATTTGAATAGTTTTTATATGGAGGGACAACTAAGTCTCTATTGTAAAAAAGATAATTAGAGACATTAATTAATTCTTGGAAGTGACTTCGGTAATGATATTCTAGTCTAATACAAGGTAATTTCGGTTTTACAAAGTCTAGTAGACTTTCTTCATCAAGAATAGAGTATTCTTCTAAAACATAGTCTTCATCGTTTACTCCCTCTAGTCTGCCAAAGCCAAATGAAGAAGGTCTTAATTGTTTTTCATCACCTGCAATAATAGATCTTTTTGCTCGATAAATTGATGGTAATGAACGTTCAAAATACATTTGTGAAGCTTCATCAAATATGTTTAAATCAAACATATCTGGTCTTAATGGCAATAGTGTACTAACTCCATTTGGTGTCATCAACCAAATTCTTACTAATCTAAAGAGCTCAAATTCATACTTTTCAATAAAAGAAGCTATATTAGGTAATCTTTTAGAACTAATTGCTTTTAAAATAATAGAATACCTTTTCATTTTTTTAACTTCTTCTGATCTTTTATTAAGTAAGTTATCTAATTTGGTGATATTATGTTGAATTAGACTCTTATAGTAAATATATAGTTTATCAATAATTCTTCTAGTTTTTGCATATTTGCGAATACTAGATTTCTTACTTTTTTGAAGATTACGAATAATAAAATTAGCATAATAACTTACAAGTTGATCATAAGTTAATTCAATATTTTTCTCTTTTTTATAAGCATCAATAGATATATAGAATTTTTGGAATGGCTTATCTATTTGTTCAAATTCATATTTGATAGACTGATATGTTTCATATGTATTTATATCTGTGTCTAAGAAAGGGGTAGTTAAACATCGTTTAAGTAACTTCCCTTTATTCTTAGTATATCGGATTAGTTTAAAGCCACTTGCTATTCGATTAAACATTCTTTTGAATAATCCACTTTTTTCTTTACATTGTTTATATGCTTCAAGGATATTTTTCAGAGCCATAAAATCTGAATAATCAAGTTCTTTTTTTAACGAAGTAATATATTTTGATTCAGATTTTATTTTAAATAATGTTTCAAAATCTGCTTTGTTTTCACGAAATAGATTGTCTAAAATTTCAATTACGTTTTCATATGATTTATCTTCAAAATAACTTTTAAACATTTTCAGTAATACATTGTAATGTTTTGATTCTTCAGATGACAATGCTATTTTATCGTGTAATTCCATTAACTTTGTTAATGATATTTCATATCTTGTTTTATCATTAATATCCGCTATTATTGCTTCATATTCAATGATCTCTTTTTCAAGTTTTGCTCGAACTTTATCTTCTTTTGATTCATTATATTCTTGTTTAATTTTTTGTTTTAATAGTTGCTTTATTTGGTCATAAAAAACTTTCTTGTTATTTGGGTCATCAATTATAATTGTATAATTTCGTATTTTCTTAAGGCGTGAATATATTACATCAATTGCTGCTTTTTTCTCAGCTACCATTAATACATTCTTATCTTTACTTGTCGTATTAGTAATGATTGATACAATAACTTGACTTTTACCTGTTCCTGGAGGTCCTTCAATAACTAAAGATTTTTCTTTATTCACATGATTTAGAACTTTTAGTTGAGAATAATCAAGCTGATTTATCTGATCTACATCCCAACTAAAATTTCCATCTAATGAAATGTCTTTTGATTCACTATCAAATAATATTTTGTGTAAATTTGTATTTAAATGTTCTTGTCGTTTTATCTTATTAATATCTCTTTGAATACTATTAGTAAATGATGAAAATCGACCTAAGACCATGAAGTTTTTAATTTTTAAACCAACTTTTAAATTAAAGTTTTCAACATCTAATTTTATGATTTTTGAATCAGCTGGCTTTTTCATCTCAATATTATAGTATTTATATTGCTTAATTAATTCATCAATAAGGTTCTCAAATTGCAAATTACTAAAATCAAGTTCTGTGTTTTCAATATCAAGTTCTTTATTGATAATGAATTTCATTGCCATGATTAAAAATGATTCATTTAATACAATTTCTCTGTTTGGATCCGGTTTAATTGTGAAACGGCCACTATTCTTTGTCATTTGCACAGGGAAATAAGATAAAGGTGCATTAATCTCAAATGATTTATCGGGTGTTATCCCATGAACAAATGGATAAGCAATATATAGATTGTATTCTCCACGATCCATCATATCTTTTTCCAAAGCTCTGTTTAGTCTGCTTAACGTTCTAAATACTTTTTTGTTAGCGCCTGGATAACTCATGTTGAATAATTCAATTACTCGCTTGTTTTTATCAAAAAATAGGGCTTCTACTATATTGAATTCTTCATTATCATAAATATCATAGTAATTTGAACTATTCGTATTACTTAAGTATAAATTAGGATTACGTTTTGAAATATTTATCAAGCGGTTTTCTAACCGGTTGATAAAATTCTTTTGTTTTTCATCAAGTTTGATTTGTTCTGTTCCTGATTTATATTGTTTGATAATTTCAATAAAATATTTTGCATATTTTTCAACAAATGCATCTCCACACCCTCTAATCGCATGAAAATGTTCTGGTTTATCAGGAAGATATAATGCAATTTCTAAAAGTGCATCATCATCACAGATTTGCTGACCTTTAAATTCTTTTTGTAGTTTTTCTCTTAATTTTACAAATTTTTCATATAATTCTTCTTTCAAGTCTTTCACCTCTTTATTTAAACAATCATAAATGTTATCTCAATATTATTGAATAATTAAATCTATTTTTTTGAGTATAGATAATTTTTAAATCTTAGGAATATCAACAAGGCCCCAAATATGACTTCAATTCTACCTTTTGCAAATTCAGCAAGAACGAAATCCAATATAAATAAACCTTGGTCTATTAGATCATTTTCTCCCATAGTATCCATTATTAGGGGATGCATATACTCATAGAAGCTGTTTGATACATTATAAATTATTATTAAACCTGCAAAACCGAAAATTAAAATAAAGAATTCTTTAATCATATGATTTCAACCCAATTTCTATATAATAACAACCATGTTAAATTACAGAATATTTTGCATTCTGTTTACTATTAGATACTGATTTTATTTCTTTTGATTAATCATTTTATATTAAAATATATAAATCTACTCACAAAAAAATAAAAGCCAAACATTTCTGGCTTTCATAAAAGTTATATGTGTAAGTAATAGCCTTATATATTATAAATAATTTCTTTGAATATTTAGAATATAAAGTCATTTATTCTTTTAAATTATATTATCACTTAATAAACATTATTTCAATACAATTAGACTATTTAACCTTTTATTATTTACAATATATAAATTAATACTATATTACATTTTTAATAGAAATAATTAAATACTATTTTTTCGTCTTAAGAAAGATAAAAAGCTGTGAATTTAAATAACTATTTGGAGAGTCATTGAATATGGATTTTTTCTATTATATAATGAATGAGGTTTAGTATATTATTACAAAACAATATTTATTAGATATTAAAATATGGAGGAATAAATTATGGATTTAAGTAAAAGAAAAATATCTTTCTTAGAAAAGGTTAAAAGAACTGTCGTTTCGCTAACTATCCTTGCCTGCTTTTTTTTCGGAATCTTTGCGTCAAGAATATTTCCAAACACAGAGTTTGCTAATATTATTGATACGACAGTAGGTAAGTTTTTTGATATAGTAGATTTCTTTACAGTCTACTACAAAAATATTATTGAAACTTTTACAGTCATACTTTTTATATGGTTAATATATAAAGTGTTAGGTATCTTCACAAATTTCATTGTTAAGATAAGACGTAGAAGTGTTACTGTAATTGCATTAATTATGAATGCTTTAAAGTACATATCCTTAATTGTGGCTTTCTTTTTAATATTATCTACTTGGGGTGTTGAAACTACTACCTTACTAGCTAGTGCTGGTATCATCGCTTTAGC
>CAZZPD010000006.1:10367-18975 GCA_964655885.1 uncultured Candidatus Izemoplasmatales bacterium
TATGAACAAGATATAGATAAATTTGAAACAATGATGAGAAAGAATATGGCAAATATGAAAGAAGCTATTCCATTAATAAAAAAAGGTCCTTTTTATGATGGCATTGAAAAATTCCAAGACTCAGGAATGACTATAAGAGTAGTATCTTGGGTTAATGAAATAGATCGTTTACATATTATAAGACAAATGAATAAATATCTTAAAAAACTGTTTGATAAAAATAATATTCAAATACCATATCCTCAAGTAATCGTTCAAAATCCTCAAAGTCAAAGAACTTCTGTTAAGAAAGCCGCTCCTAAAAAGAAGAAAACTACCGTTAAAGCCGCTCCTACTGCTAAGAAAAGTCCAGTAGCTAAAAAAACAACTACACCTACTAGAGGTAAAAGAAGCGTTTAAATTTTTTTAAGCATTTAAGGTGTTAGATCCGAAAGGGGATAGCACCTTTTCTGTTTAAAACAGATACTATTTATATAAATTATTAAAGTTACTCTTTTCCATTCCCATCAATAAAAAATAGGATTTATCTATTAAAAACTTTATGTTATCTATCAAAAAAATACTATTTTTTAAGTTCTTTCAAGTCAATATAATCAATAAATATAATTAGCTTCCTTATTTTAAATCTTCTAATATAAATCTTTTGAGCTTTAACAATCATTTAAACAAAATTATTAATTATCTAATAACAGTTTGACACTAATTGCTGATAAATATATAATATAAATAAAATATATTATTGATATTCAATAATAAAAATAAATAATCAATTTTCTATATTTTACGCTTATAAAATATAACCATACTTGTTATATATTGAAAACACTGATTTTTTTAGGAGGAAATTATGAAAAAAAATATCTTTGCATTTTTCAGTCTATCTTTTTTGGTTCTTTTTTTATTGGGTTGTGATTTTGTAAATACCACAACAAATAATACCACATTATCAAATCAAATTACCACAACTGAATTGGATACTTCTATTTCAACAAATGAAGTTACAACTTCTAATATTTATGTAGAACCATTTGTATCAATTACTGATTTGACAATTACTTCAACGTCAATTGCTTTTTCAATTATTATTGAATACAGCGATATTAATCTCACTATCGAATCGGTTTCTTTGATATTAAATGATGAAACTATTTCAACTGCAACTGGAGATAATGTTTCATTTTTAGGATTATTATCCGATACTTCATATACGCTGTTAATTACATATCAATATATCTTGATTGAAGAAACAATTATTGGGACAAAAACAATCGATGTATCAACAATCAGTATGAATTCACCTAATATATCAGTTTCAGCATCTGCAGTAACAACTGATAGCTTTCAGTTATCCTTATCAGTGAATGATCAGGACTCAATTAGTACAATACTTTCTATTGAGTTATATGATGGTGATACATTATTAGAAACAATCAATGAGCTTTCAACAACATTTTCTTTTAATGATTTATTATCTGACCATGAATATCTTGTTAAAGTATATTATCAATATGATTTAAACGATGGTACTGGAATAGTCAGTAGTTCATTTGATTTAACGATTCAAACATTGGCTAACTCTATCCCTTCTGTTAATGTGAATTCTAATAATATATCATACGATAGTTTTGAAGTTAATGCTTCAATGAATGATCAAGATTCTGTTGGCACAATGCTTTCTTTAGAATTATACGATGGTGATACATTATTAGAAACAATTAATGATTTTTCATTATCAACTTTTTCTTTTGATGAAATGTTATCTGATCATGAATACCATATAATATTGAATTATCAATATGATTTAAACGATGGAATTGGAATAATCAGTAATTCGTTTGATTTGACAATAGAAACATTAGCTAAATCTAGACCTTCTATTAATTTAAATTCTAGTAATATCACATATGATAGTTTTCAAATTAATGCTTCTTTGAATGATACTTCTTCAGTTGGACAATTAATAGAACTTAGACTTTATAATGGCGAAACACTAATTGAAACAATAACAGATTTTACATCTTTAGTTCAATTTACTAACCTGTACTCAAATAACAATTATCAAGTAGAAGTAGATTATCAGTACGATTTAAATGATGGTCAAGGTATTCATTACAAAACATCATTTATTATTGTAACAACATTAGCTAAAACTGTACCAACTCCTATCTTAGAAGCTCAAGATATAGATCAATACAGTTTTAAAATATCTGCTGGAATAAATGATGCTAGTTCAGTTGGTCAATTAACATCGCTAGAAATTTGGCAAGATAGCACTTTACTATATACACAAACAGATTTTAGTAGCGCGCTTGAAATGACTGAATTATTATCAGAATATGATTATACAATTGTGCTTAATTATTCCTATGATTTAGAAGATGGAAATGGATTACATAATGAAACTTATACCATAACAGTTTCAACATTAGCAATTCCTCAACCTATACCAGAAATTACTGTATTATCTACTTCAACTACCGAGTTGACTATTGGTGTAACTTTCAATGATGATTATAAAGTTGGATCACTAAATACTTTCATGTTCTGTGATGGGGATACATTGGTGAAAACTGATACAGATTTTACTAGTTCATTTGTATATAGTAATTTATTATCTAACCACGAATATACTTTTGTTTTAGAATATGAATACGACTTAAATGATGGTTTAGGATTGCAAACAGCAACCGTATCAAATACATTTTCTACTTCTCCTATGATAAAGCCTGATATTGTTTTAACAGTTACTAGTGTAACATCTTCAACAATTGATTTTATTATTGATGTTAAAAATTATGATTTAGTTGGTGAGATATTATCAATTGAATTGTGGCAAGACCAAACTCTTATTGAATCACTATCTGATTTATCAATAAGATCCTTTACAGGACTTGCTAATCCTTTAAACAATACATTGATTTTAACTTTTTCTTACGATTTAAATGACGGTTTAGGGGTAATACAAGAAACAATTAGTACCGAATTATCAACATTAACTGCACAACAATTCGAGATTAATTATCATCTTGATGGTGGTATAAATAATAATGACAATCCATTAACTTATTGTTATGATGATGGTAATTTCTTATTATTGAATCCATCCAAAGAAGGTTATTCCTTCATTGGGTGGTATGATAATCCTGAGTTTAATGGAAATGTAATATCATACATCAGTCAAGGTACTTTAGGAAATTTTGACCTTTATGCTAAATGGCAAGTTGAAACATTTGATGTAGATTATTGTATTTATGACGATTATTATTATGAAACTGAAATATTCTTTACTTTATATGGAATTAATGCTCAAGGTTACAACGCTAGCTTAACTTTATATGATGATGGAACATATTATCTTCAATATGAAGTGTATTATGGAGTTTTGAAAGAATCAGGAATTTGGTATTGGCGAAATTATGAATTTACTATAATACAAGAAGATGATACTATCTTAACAGGAATTTTAAATGCTTCATCAAACACAATTAGCATTGATTATTCTATAATTAATAGTCCTTCATCGAATGTTACATTTAATATATCATATAGTTTATGGCAAGATGCTTGGGGAGACTCTGGTAATTATGCACCAGTTATAAATAATATTGATGACTCACTCCCACTTGAAGGCGAAGAATCAATTGTTACCTTATCAACCGATGGAGACAATATTTCTGTTATCACAAGCGATAACAGAATAATATCTTGGGGAGAAAACTCAGTTAGTGGTATCTGGGGTACAGATATTTCAGATAATTTATATATGCCAACTGATATTACATCTTTATTTGATTTAAACCCAGATGAAACAATTATTAAAACTGTTGTAGGAAATCAAATATATGTTATCACATCAGAATATCGAATTTTATATACATATCTAGCAAAAGATAGTTTAACTGGAAACTACTATATGGATACAAAGGAATTTTCAGACATATCTTTGAATATCGGTGAAATTATTGTTGATATTGCCTATGGCGAACATTTGACTCGAACATATTTAGCAGTATTGACAAATCAAGGTAGAATGTTCATGATTGGCAACAATGATTATGGTCAATTAGGTATAGGAACAACTACCGGTGCTTCTACTTGGACAGATATAACTAATAACTTTGGTTTACAAAGTTCTGAAGCAATTATTGGCATGTCAATTGGAGGTGGCAGATCCTCAGCTTGGACATCATCTGGACGCTTCTTTATTTGGGGAGATGACGGCTATGATGATTTGATGGAATTAGCTTCTAATGGTAGTAAATTACCAATAGACGCTACATCTGCACTAGGGTTGAATACAGGCGAAACAATTCTACAAGTTAGTGTTACGAATTTTCATTTTTTGATTTTGACATCTGATAATCGATTGTTAGCATGTGGTTACGGTGGTGGAAAAATGCCACACGACATTTCAATTTTGATGGACTTAAATGTTTCTGAATCCATTGAAACAATTTCATCAGCACTAAATTACTCAGGAGTTCTTACCAATGAAGGTAGATTAGTTGTTTGGGAGGGAGTTCCATCAAGTACTACTACAACTACTGCTTGGTATAATGAGGCTAATCTATATTTCAATTTAGATGTAGATGAAGAAATTCAAAATATCTCTTTTGGAGCTAATCAATATGCTAAAGCATATATTGCTTTTACAAATAAAGATAGAATTTTTATGTGGGGCAACAGTGACGGTGTATTAGGAACTTATGGAACTGTTGGTGTAACAACCCCTATTGAAGGAGATATTGTTCTCCCTACAATTGTCTATACAGAAGAAGTTGAATTTGGTTCAGATATAATTGGTTATCTACCTACAATAGATAATGATGATGCTTATATATTCTATGGTTGGTATAGTGATCCTGAATGTGAAATTGAATATACATTCGGAGCAATGGGTGGAGAAAATCTAAAGTTATATGGATATTTTCTACCAAAAGCTTTTTGGATTATGTACAATTTAGATGGCGGAACAAATGCAGATAATCCATACGCATTCACAATAGAATCTGATACAATTACTCTTATAGATCCTACTAAAGATGGTTATACTTTTGATGGATGGTATGATAATGATAGTTTTAGCGGAAGTGCAATAACAGAGATTACAAGTGGCACATACCAAAATATTGTTTTATATGCAAAATGGACTGTGAATCAATATACAATGACTTTTGATACTTCAGGAGGAAGTCTAATTGAAACTTATACTGTTGAGGCTGGTGCTGATATAATAGCCCCATCAGACCCATCAAGACAGGGCTACTCATTTGTAGGGTGGTATGCTGATGAATACTATATAGATACATATTCATTTTCTACTATGCCATCAGGAGATATTACAGTATATGCAAAATGGGAAGCTAATGTTTACATTGTTACATATATATTCAACAATGAGGATGCAAATCAAACTATAGCTGACTATGCAGATAGTCCATTTAATCCTTTAACACCAACTTATACAGGATATATATTTGAAGGGTGGTATTTAGATGAAGCATTAACAATACCATTTACTTTAGATTCTTTCCCAACAGAAAATACATCGCTTTATGCAAAATGGTCTTTACAATAATGTCGGTATTATTTGAAATAAACTTAAATTAATAGTTAAGAATTCATATCCTCTTTGGATCGATAAACATTAATATAAAATAATTAATAATTACTTGCTTCGGATAAATCTTAAATGTTAGTTTAACTTGTATGTAATATATGAAAAAAAATTTAAAAAATAAAAATTATAAAAAACCATTTCAAATATAGTACACCCCATATATTGGACACTAAATAAAAACTCAATAAGATAAAGATACTAGATGTTAAATACTAGTATCTTTTTTGAATAGAAAGATATTAGATATATTTTAGATAAGGCTTTTTGATAAACAAAGTGAAAAAAAAGCAAAATTGAGGCACTGCCAAAAAGGTGGAAATCATATGGCAAGAAAAAAGCAAAAATTTAAAAAGGTACAACTAGAGTTAAGACTTAAAGCTGTGGATGATCATTTAAAGGCAAGGATGAGTTTTGCATATTTAGAGAGAAAGTATGGTGTAAGCAGATATACAGTAAAAGAAAAGTAAAATTTATAAAAGAGATAGCGGTTTGGATATCAGTAGATAATGAAGGCAAAATAAATAAGTGAATATCGACTATAAGGAGAAATATGAAATCTTAAAAAAGTTTCAAGAATACTTGAAGGAGGTCAAACAAGAGATAAAGCAGCGTTTATCACAAGATACAGGTGAAGATATTCAGTTAAGCTAATGTGTGAAGTATTAGAAATTAGCCCATCTAATTGTTACAAGTATAGGAATACAATCGATCCAGATTATGAAGATTATTTATTAATAAAGAAAGTATTTGAGGGAAAATATCAGATAAAGATAATATAATACTTGAGTAACATATATAACATATCTTACCCTAAGAAGAAATGGTAAAAGAGCATATCTAAGTACAATACTTGATTTAAAAACAAGAAATTGGGTAGCTTATAAAATAAGCTTAAAGAATGACAATAAACTGGTTATGGATACATTAAATGAAGCTATAGCCAAAACAAAAGATCTGAATGGACTCGTACTCCACTCAGATCAAGGGTCTCAGTATCTTTCAACTGAATATAAAACTATCTGCGAATCAAATGGCATAGTCATCTCACACTCACGTAAGGGCAATCCTTTAGATAACGCAGTAATAGAAAGCTTCCATTCTATTTTAAAGAAAGAAACTCTCTATAATAATGATATCACATCATTAAAAGAATACATAAAAATCGTCCATGAATGGATGATTTTTTATAATACTAAAAGACGTAGAAACAAAAAAAAAGTAGACGAGTTTTTTTAAACTGTCTACTTTTAAGGGTTCACTTCAAAAAAACGGTGTTTTATTTAAAAATATTAAATTCTTTGTTTAATCTTATTAATTCTATTCTTTTATATTGGCACCTTTCTTTTCATCAGGTAATAATGTTTGCATTAGGACCCCTACAATCAATGGTAACATCAATCCACTGAATTGGAATGATATGTCTCCTACTTTAAACACATCAACACCAACAAATATATATGAGTATGAAGGGATTAATGTTACTGCTGTTCCTAATAGAATCATTGTAGATACAATCAATAAGTTTTTTTGATTACCAAAATCAATATTTGAGTTTAGTAAAACATTTAACCCGTTTAGGAATATAAAACAGTATAACAATAAACTTAACCCACCAAATACAGCAGTTGGAATATAAGCTAGTAATGTAAGTAATGGTGTAAAGGATATAATGATTGCTAATACTGCAGCTCCACCAATGACATATTTACTAGAAACCTTTGAAATAGCTACTGAAGCTGTACTTTCACCATATGTCGTTACTGGTGTAGAGCTAAAGAATCCAGCAAATAATGTCGCAAATCCTTGTGCCTGTAATGTTCTATTTAATCCTGGATCTTGTAATAGATCTCTTTTAACAGTTGCGCTTAATACAGTGTGATCGCCGATGTGTTCTGCCATTGAAACAAAGGCAATGATAATGAATGGTACTAATTGGATAAATGATATATTGTCAAAACTAAAATTAGACCAAGTCTTACCAATTGATTTAATCGGATTTTCAACAACAAAATTACTCATATCGCTAAGTGTAGGTAATCCACCACCTATGATTAAGTTAATAATAACAGCTATTACACTTGATATCGCTAATCCTATGATTATACTATATGTCTTAGTAACCTTATTTCCTTTTAAGACAAATAAAGTGGTGATAATAAATGTCAATGTAGCGATACCTAATGTTGTCCAAGATTCCAATGATAATGTGTTCCCATTTGAAATTGTCGCATCTAGCCCAAACCAAGTAATTGAATAAGCAACTAATGAAATCCCTAATATCATAATGATAGGCCCTACGATTACTGGCGTTAATATATTCTTAATCCATGAAGTTCCAGTAAACTTAACTATTGTTCCAATGATTATATATACTAGCCCAATACTTATTACACCCATAATTTGTAATGTTGGGTTTCCTATTGATAGACCTACTAGTAACGGTATAAATGTCCCTGAACTTCCTAAGAATACAGCTGATTTCTTTGTCCATAATATATATAGTATTGTACCTATACCAGCAGTCATTAAACCTAATGCTGGATTAATACCAATAACAATTGGGATTAGTATCGTAGCTCCAAATACTGCGACTAATTGTTGCAAAGATAGTAATACCCATTCAATAAATGATTTTGGTTTATCATAGATATCGTATTTCATATTGTTCATATAGATACTCCTCATTATCTGCTTATGTATATATAAATAATCACAAATTTTTGTGATATCTTTTAATTATAAATTATGCATAAGCATTCTTTATAGTGTGAATATTATATCATAATATGCATAAATACGAATTTAATATTTATATAATCTACCCATAAAGAAATGAATTATTTCCTTTGAAGAAAAATAATTTAACTGAAAAACGATTGTTTTCTATATGAAAAAATCAAGTCTTTAAATATATATATACACATCAAAAAAATCTATTAATTATAACAAGCAATTAACCCTTTTCATAACCTGTATATGTCCCGGAAA
>CAZZPD010000006.1:19075-33730 GCA_964655885.1 uncultured Candidatus Izemoplasmatales bacterium
CTATTAATTATAACAAGCAATTAACCCTTTTCATAACCTGTATATGTCCCGGAAAGATCGTACAACTTGTTTCCCTTAATGTCAAGTTCAAGGTTTTGATCAACAAACCCTGAATAATCATAGTTAATATAGACGTGTAGTGTTCCATTTTCCATATACCATGTACCAGTTCCTTCAGGATCTTCTGCAAAACCAACATTTTTAATTCCTATTACCAAAGTTCCATCTTCTTCAAAAACAATATACCAATACTCTGTTAGATTTCCATTTCCTACTTCATAATAATCGTACCATTTTCCAACAGGATCTACACCAAATAACTGTTCAAATGGATTACCAATGAACACATATATGAAAACAAAGACTAATACAAATATTGGGATAATTGTAAATATTCTATTAGTGTTAGGCTTAGACCCCTTATTTGAGGTAATTTCTTCTCCATTAATATCTTGATTTTCTTTAAACGACTCTTCTTTATTTAAAGAACTATTGATGAATGTACTTTCCTGATTTGCTTGAGTAGGTAAATCTTTTGGTTTTTTGATTTGCTTTATTTTTAGAAAAATTGGAATACTCATCAAAAGCAACAAAAAGAAGACAATAAAAAAGTCGTTTGTGCTTATCATATCCTTTAAATAGGAAATAATCAAAATGATAAATATTATTAACAAAATAAGAATCATCAAAATAATTCCAAAAAGAGATGATGATTTATCTTTTTTAGCTTTCATACTTCTTCCTCCATTAATCTAAGCAAATTAGAAATAACCATTGTCGGTCTTTAGATAGATGAGTTGAATTGAATTAGTTGTGTCAGAGCCAAACGAATCCCATGTAGGATTACTGTTGTTGAATTCACCCATCATTGCTGCAGTGTCAAAAGAAAATTCCAGATTATAATCTGTCCCGAGTATGAACCAAAACTCCCAAAGACCTACACTAAAGTCATCGTTTGTTCCTACACTTTGCCAACCCAAAACTTCAATTACAGTCCCATTAAATGTAAACTTATCTTCATAACCATAGCTACCTTCAGCTAGTGCAGGTGGCCCTGGAGGAGGAACCACCGGCATTAAAAATCCACTTGATTCATATACGGTAGTTCTAACATAACTACTCATACCAAATAAGGCATTTACTGGTTGATTATTGACTACATTATATTCCATAATCAAATAAGGATACCCACTTATCTTGTAATAATAAGTATCACTATCAACATAGACATAGAACTCATTGAGTACACCACCCTGCCAATAGCTGAATTTCGTCTTGCCTGCTTGGCTACATCCAATTAGACTCATAAGAAAAAAAGCTATCCAAATGATTAATATTTTTTTCATATAATCCTTGTATTATAAATTTGTAATTGTTTATTGGTAAATTAATAAGAACAAATTTAAGATACTTCTCCTTTCAATCGTTATTATATATTTTTTTAATATTACAATTATCTAAAATGATTAGCTGAGACTAAAATAATTAAAAACAAAAAAGCCTCAATAAGTACTCCGATATGATAGAAAAATAATTATTCATCAATGATAAAAATTATTAGTATCACTGCGATGTATACTAAGGAGTAATGAAGGCGTGTATTTGTGCTTCTTTTATTGCAAATTTTACTTGAACTATATATAGTTCATTAAGAATGGTCATTTGCTTTTACCTTAAAAATTTATAATTTTTGTAAAGAAGATTTTATTCAGTTGTCTGTTCTAGATGTAATCTGACTTAATTATATATCAACTTATTTTTTAATACAATAAAGCAATAAAAAATTATAATAAATCTTGTGATGAAACTCATAGAGAAATTTTAATTATCTTCTTTTTCCACTTTAATATTGAGGTTTTTGTGATGCCCCAATAAAACTTAGTAATGTCCCGTATATATAGTGTATGAAACGGAGGATTTATTATGAAATCAAAAATTATTAAAACATTAGTTTTCGTAGGATTAGCGATAACAGCAATCACTACAGTATCATTAACAAGTGTAAACGCTCAAAGTGTTTATGAAGCCTATTCATTAGAAACTGAAGTACCAGAGACTGGTGAATACGTGTACACATTAGAAGAAATGCTTAACTATGCAATTATGGATGAATATATGGCTCAAGCTGAATATGAAGCTATTATCAATGAATTTGGAGAAATAAAACCATTTATAAATATCGTAAATGCAGAAGTTACTCATATCAATTTACTATTACCATTATTTGAAACATATGGTTTTGTTGTTCCAGAGAATAACGCTATAGAAAATGTTGTTATTCCTGAATCAATAACAAGTGCATTATCAACTGGTATTGAAGCTGAAGAAGCTAATATTGCAATGTATCAATTATTCTTGGCACAAGATAATTTACCAGATGATGTTAGAGCTGCATTTGAATATTTAGTTCAAGCATCACAAAATCATTTAGCTGCTTTTTCAAATGATCATTATGCTTATTATGGAACTGATTTAGCTAATAAGATTCAAAACCAATGGAGAAAAGCTTTTGGTAATCAAAATCAAAGCCAATCTAAAGGTACTAATGGGAATCAATACAAAGGTTCTAATGGAAGCCAATTAGGCGACGGAACTTGTAATAATCAATAAAGAAAATAGCGATGAAATCATCGCTATTTTTTTTAATTATAATATATTTACCCCTTACTTATAGTAATTCTTTCCTAATCATATCTAAAGCAAATTGAGAAGCTCTAAACTGTATGATTTCTCTACTTCCATTAAAGATTCGTTTTTTTGATATTACTTTATCTTTATATGCCAACCCAAAATAAACTAATCCTACAGGTTTATCTAATGTACCACCAGTAGGTCCAGCTATACCAGTTATAGAGATAGTTATATCTGCTTTTGTATTCTGTTTTAGATTACTAGCCATTTCTAAAGCTGTTTCTTCACTAACTGCTCCAAATTGTTTTAATGTTTCTTCACTAACATTTAAATACTTCATCTTAGCTTCGTTGCTATAAGTAACAAAGGATTCATAGAAACAATTTGACGCTCCATCTACTTTGGTAATTCTTGAAGCTACTAAACCTCCAGTACAGCTTTCAGCTATACTTAGAATTTGATGTTCTTGTCTTAATAAATTTACAACAATACCCTCTAAAGTATCATTTAAATTTCCATAAATGTATTTATTATACTTTTGTTTAAATGCATCCATTGCTTGATGCATTTTTTGTTTGTCTTTTGAAGTAAACACATACTTCACTTCTCCTGGTGAAGCATAAGGGGCTATATTAACTTCTTTATATGCTTTATAAAAGTCTTGAAGCGTATCTTCCATAGTAGATTCTCCAATACCAACTAGATTAAATCCATCTGAATATAAAACTGTATTTGTTTTTTTCTTTAAATAAGAAAGAACATCTTCTAACATTGGTTTTAATTCATTAGGAGGCCCTGGTAATAAGATGATAATTTGATTGTTTGCTTCAAATATTACTCCTGGTGCTGTCCCATGATTATTATTCAATATAAATGAATCAATTGGTAATAAGGCTTGCTTATCGTTAGAATTCTTTTTTTCAATGTGCATTCTATCAAAATATTTTTGAATTGTATCTAATGCATCTTCTTTAATTTCTGTAGGTACATTGAAATATTCATATACAGTTTCTCTTGTGATATCATCAATAGTAGGACCAAGTCCTCCTGTAAAGATTACTACTTTTTCATCAATGATTTTTAAGATTTTCATATATTCTTCTTTATTATCATCTATTACAAAAGAACGAGATACATCTGTTCCTATTTCTTTTAACTTACGAGCAATTGTGGTTAAGTTTATATTAATTGTTTTTCCTGTTAAGATTTCTTTCCCAACTGTAACTACTGCAGTTTTCATCAAATCACCTTCTCCTAATAAATTATATCACAAAGAAAAAATCCTATCTATTAAAGATTAAACTTTAGATATTACTAATCATTTTAAAACTTGAAAAAATTGATTATTTATTCAACCAAATATAGTTTTTTGCCTAGAGTTAGTGATATAATATATTATAAAAAATTAAAAAAATTTTAAAAATTAAAATGCATTAACAGGAGAATAATATGAAACAAGTTAAGTACAAACCAGATATATATGAAAAATTCTTTACTGAATATACTCATTCACAATCAATTATTTTTTCACATTTAAATGGTGACTATCCATATGAACTATATGTTGATGATGAGCATAAACCAACTTTTGGTATCTTATATACAACATTAGATTATCATTTTGTTTTTGGTGAAATAAATATAGATCAGTTACAACAAAATCTACTGTTATACATTAAAAATCATCATTCACAAGAAGCTATTATTTTAACTCCTGATGGTAATCCTTCAGACACTATGAAAGAATTAATATCTAGATTTAATGGTGTCATTGGTAAACGTTTTTTCTTTAAACTTGACAAAGAAATCTTCAAAAATAAGGTAAGTCAGTTCGATTCAACTAATATTATCATAACAAAAGAAACATTTAAGAATTCAAAAAAATCATACTTAAAAGCTTCATGGATTGAAAATGAAAAAGAATTAGGATTTTCTAAAGTTTTTGCTTTAGGAAATAATTATGGTGAGATTGATGTATTTACTGATGAACTTCATCGCAAAAAAGGAATTGCTGTTGCAACATCAATTGCTTTAATTGATGCATGTTTAAAAGAAGGTATAGAACCTTCATGGACTGCTTGGTCAGCAAAAATCGAATCTCACAAAGTAGCTGAAAAAATAGGATTCAAGAAAGTTTTAGATATCAATGCTTTCATATGGGTTCAAGATTTTTTTAGAATTGGGTAAATTAAACAGAATAATTTGTATTTAATTGTTTTAAATAAATTACTAAGTTCTGTCAATTCAACTATAGATTCACAATTGTTGCTAAAGCAAATTATTAATACTTCTATTATGCTATAATAGATGTATGGGGGTACTTATGATGAATATTCGCACTACATCAGCTTTAAAAGTTGCCTTAACATATCTAATATTTAGTTCGATCTGGATATTTTTTTCAGATTGGATTTTATCACTTTTTATTGATGATGTTAATTCATATAAATGGATTAGCACTGTAAAGGGATTAGCATTTATAATTATTTCTTCGTGGATAATATTTTCGTTAGTAAGAAAAGAAATTAGAAAAATTGAAGAAGTTAAAAAAGATGTTGTAACATATAAAAACTACGATCAATTAACTGGATTATTTAATCGCGATTCATTCATGGAAAAAATTGATGAGATTAACAAAGATAAAAGAGTTGTCTCTTTAATTATGACTGATCTAAATGGATTAAAGGTAATCAATGAAATTTATGGACTTTCTAGTGGTGATAATTTATTAAAAAAACATAGTGAAGTCATGAAACAAGTTATGCCCAAAAACTCATTTCATGCTCGAATTGGTGGGGATGAGTTCTGCTCTATAATCTATGATTGCAAATATGAAGATGCAAAACATTATTCTAAAGCACTTATGGAAAGGCTTGAAGCATACAAAGTTGGTGACTTTCAATGTTCTATCAGTATCGGAGTAAGTGGAACGAACTATGAAGAATTGAATATTTATCAAGCTTTAACACTAGCTGAAGACAGAATGAATAAAGAAAAACTTTTAGTGGAAAAAAGTTCAAGCAACTCAATTATTTTGTCTCTTAAAACAACACTATTTGAACGTAGTGATGAAACACAACAACATGCTGATCGAATGGCTTTGTTATGTAAACAAATGGCAGAAAAACTTAATCTTAGTCCTTCTGAAACAAGCGATATTCAATTGTTAGCTATTCTTCATGATATTGGAAAAATAGGTGTCTCAGATGAAATACTTTTAAAACCTGGAAAATTAAATGCTCATGAATACAATCAAATAAAATTACACTCAAAAATAGGATATAGAATCGCTTCTAGCATTAATCAATTGGTAAGTATTGCATATGATATTTTATGCCATCATGAACGATGGGATGGTAATGGTTATCCTAATAAAATCAAAGAGACTGAAATCCCATTAAACTCAAGAATTGTGTCAATAGTTGATGCATATGATGCAATGACAAATGATCGAGTGTACCGAAAAGCGATGAGTATAGAAGAAGCATTAGAGGAAATCGCAAGAAATCGTGGAACTCAATTTGATCCAAATTTATCAGATATTTTTATTAATCTTATCAGAGAAGAATCATTAATATAATTTTTTAAAAAGAAAAGATCCTATCTATTAATTAAACGGACCCATAAAAGTAGACACTAAAAAGTGTCTTTTTTTATTATTTTGATTATCTGTAGTTTTTTAACTTGATAAAATCTACATAATATTCAACCAAATAAGGTTTTATCGCTTAATTTGGTGATATAATATATTTAATAATATTTAGTAAGGATGTGCAAAATGAATAAATATCTTAACAAACAAAATATAATATATGCTTCAATAATTTTAGTAGTACTAATCTTACTTGCAATATTCATGCCTAAAGGAATCTTAATGGATCCATTAACAACCCCAGCCGAATATTTAGCTAGTAAACCTCATGTTACTTTATTTAATAACTTAACAATTATCGTTCCATCTTCTACTATCATTGTTTATTTACTGGGAATCATTATTCTATATATTGGTTATAGACTAATTAAGTTAGATAAAAAATTATGGGGGATAAGTCTTATCTTTTGGGGATTGAGTACAATACTTGCTGGTAGTAGCTATCAAGGTTTTGGTTACGAACTAAAATGTGAAGGTTTTGAATACTGTATATTTACAAGTTGGTTTGAACTCAGTTACTTATTTTTCACTGCGATTAGTATTGCCTTATTAGCAATTGCTTTTTCAAAAGATTTCTACAATAAAAATTGGTTAATTGTTTATTCTAAAGTTGCTTTAGTTATTTATACAATATTGTTATTAATCGGATCAATATTTGAAATCTATATTTTAATATCATACGAATTATTCACGGTATTCTTTATGCCAATCTTCTTAGTTTTATTTATTATTAATATTAGAAACTACCGTAAAGAACATAAATCTATTGATAAATCATTTATCATTTTATGGATTCTATTCTTAATTGTTAATATATCATATTACATATATTATTTACCTGGATTTACTAGTAGTTTATATGATAGTACTGGTATCTGGTTTTCAGCTAATGATGTATTACATGTAGGGTTAATTATTTGGTTTATTTATTTTAATTATAAATTAGTTTTACCTTTGTCAAAAATGATTAAAAATGATTAAAAGAGATGTTGGTTTCCCCAACATCTCTTTTTTAATTCGATTTTTTCCTCATTAATAACATAAACATATCATCATTATCAATTTTTTCAATTATATCGAAATCATTTGAATATATGTTTGATTCTTCATCTACCGTATTTAACTCTCTAGCAATTGTTTT
Source organism: uncultured Candidatus Izemoplasmatales bacterium (assembly GCA_964655885.1). Classification (GTDB taxonomy): domain Bacteria; phylum Bacillota_I; class Bacilli_A; order Izemoplasmatales; family Hujiaoplasmataceae; genus 4572-104. Next base: position 26,500 of record CAZZPD010000006.1, read on the forward strand.
CGTTAAACCTTTATGACATTTTGCTAATCCTAATCTTGATAAACTATGAATAATTGCTAAATATCCATTTTCATTCAAAACTTCTTTTGCTTTTTCTTTAAAAAATTCTCTTTTAACAAAATGCGGATATGCATTAAAACAAACAATCATATCGTATCCTGATTTTTTAGTAAGATAGAAATCTTCCACAACAAATTCAATACATTTAGAATCATATTTTTTCTTAGCTATTTCTATCATTTTATCTGATAAATCCATCGCTACAACTTTTGTTTCTGTAGTCCGATAAATGATATCACTTATAATTCCTGTTCCACATCCTAAATCCAGTGTTTTCATCCCTTTTTTTAAAGGTAAATATTCATTTATAAATTGTGATAACCAAGGTTGACTCTTTACTTCTTTATTGTCCCAAAAGGGAGCTGATTCATTAAAGAATTTTCTTATTTCATTTTCCATAAACTTGTCCGTTTCAATAAATATGATTTCACATTATATCAAAGATATAATAATTAATCAATTAAAATATGATAGCAAATATCAATTGCTTAATGATTTAAGATTTAATTTTTTTAATCGTGTGTTGTAACGTTTGTTTGCGCTATAATTATTTATAATTGAAGCTTCTTTTATATGCATATTTAATTGAGTTAAAACATTGTCTCTGAAATTTTTAGTAAATCAAAAATAATCAAATAAAAATAAATATTTTATGTTATAATAAATAATTGAAGAGGATAAATATGATTAAATTACCATTTACAAAAACTGGAGATTTAAAGATATTTGAGTTTATAAAGATAACCCTTATAATCTCACTTTTTGTTGTTGGGATTTCAATGATATTTACTAAATCTTTAGGAGTTGTAACACTAACCCCTATAACCTTAAGTATCGTTTATACTATTTTTGTTGCTCAGTTATTTATATCTGCTTATCAAATACTTAAAGATATCTACAATTTAGTTAAAAAATATGTTATTAAAATAGTAATTGATACTTATCAAGAAATAAAATTTAACTTTAAAAATAATACGATTGAATATAAGGAAGAAATCCTTCCTGTACATAAAAAACATATAAGATTGTCTGTAATTCGTTGCTGATATTTTTTCTTATCTAAAAAAGAAGAAAATATTGAAAGGAGAATTACATGACAAAACTTGTTAAACGCTTTGTTGAAGAATACAAAGCCATTTTAGATATGAAAAAGGCTTATAATTTTAGTAATTATATAGCAAAACCTATAAAAAATACATTTTATTCAGTTGTTATTTTAACAGCTGTTCTTGCAGGCGCAGGATATTTATTTAGTTTATATAAGAACATACATTATGTGTTAATAGCTTTTAACACAATTGTTGTATGTTCTTTTGTTATTTATAAAGCAACAAAAGAATTACAATTTATGAGTCAATTTAAGATTACATATAAATTGTGGATACCTATATTTCTAGATGTTTTATACTTGCTAGCAATTATTTTTACTTTATACTCTGGGATAACATTACTTCTTTTTAAAGAAGTATTTAATGCAATATTTATCACATTAACAATTGTCTTTGGATTAATGTTTAATATCCTCTATTACAATCTTTCAGAAGGATTAAGAATCAAATATAGAATTAAAGATAAACGTACGAATATCTTTTTGTTTAGTTTATGGTTATTCTTATTACATTTAGTATTATTTTATATGATTGATATTAAAAATATTAGTTTAGCTTTTACAATTAATTCATTGATTATATTAGCTTTGCTATTTGTTAAAAAGTTATTTAATAGAATATATTTAAACAATAGAAAAAATGTTTATAGTATTTTAGCACTACTTTCTGTCTTTTTGATTATATATGTAGCTAGAACAGGTCTAACATCCGAACGAGAGAACATCTTTGTAGAAAAACAGCTAAACCAAGTGGAAGTTGTTTTAGAAGGCGATGTAGAACTCTGTTATCATAAAGACATAGTCTACTACCAACAAGATAATTCATTACATATTTTAAACTCAGATTTCGAAGAAATCGATGTTATTGAACCAGATATTGATAATATTCTTAGATATTTTTATGATTTTGATGATCATCTAAAAGTTGTTACTTTAAGTGACGATCAAACAGGTATAAGTGATCATAATATAGATTATTATCATAGATATGAATTATATGATATATCTAATATTGATAATCCTACTTTGGAAAAGACATTCGTAATAAATACATTTGACTATATAGAACTGCTTCCATATGATAATGAATACATTCTTTTTGAAAATAAGTTTTATTATAATCATTACTACACGACTGATTTTGATCAAATCACATTTGATAATGATGAGATTCTATATCAAGATAATTATAAAGTTGCTTTCGTTAAAGATAGTATTTTATATTATCCTAACTCTAATGAGTCAATTCATTCTTTTGGTACCCCTTTTGCGGTTTATAATAATGGAAAATATATTATTAATGGTGAAGAAGATGACACGATAAATATTGTAAATCTTAATGATTATCTTAATGATGATATCGATTCAGGAGTAATAATAGAAGATTTAGATTTTGATAGATGGGATATAAAATATTTCTCTTTTGATGGAGAATTCTATTACATTAGTTTTTATATAAACTATTCTAATAAATTAACAGAAGGTAATTATATATATATCTATAATCAAGAGGGTAATTTAGTTGAAAACATGAAAACTGATTATGGAGTGTTTTACACTGATACTGGTTTTTATACAAGAGTCAGAGATGATGGTGAATCAGACACTAAAATAGTATCATTGGATTCTAATAATTTAATTAGCTATAATGTTATTGCGACAAGTAAAACCTTTGATGTTAATTCTTTTATCATATTATTTACAATTCTCATATTCATGCCTGATATAGTATTTGTCATTAAAAGGAGTGGTCGCTATGCTTAATATCCTTTTATACACACAATGTATTTTAGCAATCATTGTTACCGGTATTGTTTTAAGAAAATCAAGTAAAATACATACAATTATTCATTCTTTGTTTACTGGTATTGTTGTGTTTGTTTATTTAACTCTTACTTTTTATTATCCTTTTATAAATATATATCTAAATTACGGATTATATGCATTAATACTATTATCAATTGTTGAAGTGACCTTCTTATTAACTAATAAAGCAATATTTACTAAAATGATTCATACAACATTTAATGCTTTGGTAATAAGCTCTGTCTTTAACATTATTGTTTTCCTAACAATAAAAATAACACCTAATGTTAGCTATATAATTCAAATAGGTATTATTGCTATTTTAATTGTAATGTATGGACTGTATCAAAAACTTATAAATCATTTCTCTTTTGAAAAAATTGGTAATTTTAGAAATGTTTGGGTTATAATGGTATTTTTATTGATATTACCATTATGTATAGTAAAGAATGAAATTGATTATAGTGATTCTATGCATATTGTAGATTATGATCAATTAATACTAAATGATCCTTTGATAATAAACGAAGTTAGCAGCTTAAATTATAATGAAAACTTAGAAAAACATGATATTTATTATACAGATAAGTATATTTATTATGTTCAAGGAGATAATTATAAAAAATTCTTATATAAATATGATATCTTTAATAATACTCAAGAGGTTTTCTTAGAAACTAACAATTTTAATAATGGTGCTGATAAATATATCGATATTAATCTTTATGGAAATCAATTGTATATCCTTACAAATAGTGGATTATATTATATGGAAAATGATGAACTTATGACTATTTTTTATAGAGAATTTAATGAATCAAATATCGAAAACAAAGATTATTTCCATGCTTTATACACTGAAGATTATTATGACGAAGACCCTGAAAGCTTGTTATACTATATAACAGAGTCAGATCGTTATATCATTAGTGGAACTACAATGACTTTAGATAATGAAGGTTATGATCCTAACTCGTTAATGCGTTCAACATTTGAAGATGTAATATATACTGATATTTACAAGTTTAGTGATGGTTTATGTCTATATAATATTATTATTACAGAATATGATACAAAATATGAGTCAATTTATCGATCTGGAACTTATGATTCAAATAAGGAATATAATGTTAGATTTGATTTTGTTTATTACTCAACATACTATCAAATAAGTACTGATGATTTCAATGAGATTGAAATTGAGGATTTTAATTTTGATATAGAAACTGATTATGATGATGATTCATATATAGATTATTTTACCAAAATAGATTTTATATCAGATGCAAAATATTCAATTAATTTTAATCCTAAAAATACATTTTTATCTGCTTATCGAGTTTATCTAAAAACATATAATGATAGTTATTATATAATTGCTTCTCCATACAATGCTGATGATGAACGCTTATTAATATTGTATAAATTAGAAATTGGCAATAATACTTTAAATAATATCACAACTTTCGCTACTAAGAATGTTTCATCATGGTTTAGTTTGATTGTATTCTTTATACCTTTACTGGATATAAAAAAAAGATAATTAATAAATAAAGGTGTTGGAAATAATCCAACACCTTTTTTCATGATATTTATTAATGAGTTAATTTAATGGTATATATACCCTAATCAATTGATTTTCTGAATCTGGTAGAAACTCAAAAAATGGAAATCCGGATATACTATATCCTTCTTTTTTTATAATTTCCTTTAAATCCATCTTATTATCTGCCCCAGGTTTGTTTCTTTCAACAAATTCATCGTATGGATAATCAAACATCATATACTTACCAGGTTTTACAACACTTGATCTAAACTTTCTATTTCGTTCTGGTTCTTGATCAACACTTGCTAATGCCATAGCACCTGCGACACCATTATGATTATAAGCTTCAATAAAATAGAACCCTTTAGCTTTCATATTTATACTGTCTAAATAGTTTTCTAGTGCCTCTAATGCTTCTTGTCTAGTTTTGCCATCAGATGTAACAAATATAAATTCTTTAATTTCATTAATTTTATATTCCATATTCCCTCCTTGTTTTTTTTATAATTATATCATAAAAATATTTAAAATTAATTTCTTTTATAGAATATCTTAATATATAATGCCTTATATATTTTCATTTAAATTGAAAAAATTGCATCTTTTTATTTGTGATTGAATAAATATAGGAGTATAATATAATTAGAAAGTACCCTTTCTATCCATAGCCACATAAGCAAGTGACTCGTAGATCTTACGCAGTCATTTTTAATTGGAGGCGTTGTTTATGATATTTTTACTTATTGATGTACCAATAGATTCTTATGGTATTTTAATTACAAATGTTGGTGTTGTGTTATTGCTTGGGTTAGTATTTGGTAGAATTGCAGAAGCGATTAATCTTCCTAATATTACTGGGTATCTAGTTGCTGGATTATTATTAGGCCCGATCACTTCGTTTTTAAGCGGTGAAGAACTATCTCATATGTCAATTATAAGTAATATTGCTTTGGGTTTCATTGCATTTCAAGTGGGAAATGAATTGTGGTTTGGTAAACTTAAAAAAACTGGTAAATCTATCGTTATTATCACGGTCATACAGGCATTATTTACTACATTAGTAGTTACGCTTCTACTGTTGTTTGTTACCGATGTTTCAACCGCTATGATTCTTGGTGCTATAGCTGCAGCTACAGCTCCCGCTCCAATTATGATGTTGATTAATAAGTATCGTACGAAAGGGCCTCTAACCGATACAATTGTTCCAATTGTTGGGTTAGATGATGCAGTAGGTGTCATAGTCTTTGGCGTATTGTTAAGTGTAGGTGCTGCTTTACTTGCTGGAAATACAACACAACTTAACATGCTTGATGTTATCATACCCCCACTAAAAGAAATCGGATTGAGTATTTTACTAGGAGCTATTATTGGGTTAATATCAGGTATAGCTACTAGAACCATAACTAAGAATGAAGAGACTAAGATAAAACAACTTGATCTTATCGTTATCACAGTGTTTATAACTGTTGGAGTAGCTATGTTGTTTGATGCATCTCCTATTTTGACACCTATGATTGCTGGAGCTTTTGTCACAAATCTCATTAATAAAGATACTTATATTTTAGAAGAAGAAACCATTAGGTTTTTTATTCCACCAATTATGATTTTATTCTTCACATTATCAGGTGCTCAACTTGAATTTAGTGTTCTAGGTACAGCTGGGATTGTTGGGTTAATCTATATTCTTGCTAGAACTTTTGGTAAATTTGGTGGTACATTCTTTGCCTCAAAAATTACTCGAGAACCTAAACAGGTACAACATTATTTAGGCTTTGCTATGTTGCCTCAATCTGGTGTTGCTATTGGTTTAGCAATGGCTGCGTATAAGCAAATTTCTGAAATTGATCTTGATAAGGCAAATTCCATCTTAAATATTACGCTAGCAAGTGTTATGGTATTTGCTCTTATAGGTCCTATATTAGTTAAGTGGGCATTTCATAAAGCAAAAGAATATTAAAATTATTAGATTTAAAAAAGAAGTGTTGGTAAAATCCAACACTTCTTTTATATCATATATTAATTATAATTTTTTAAGCATCAACACTCTATCTTTAGGCCCGTTTTTGATTCTTTCAAATGCTCCAGTTTTAACTAATTCAAATCCTTTTAATTTTTTCACCCATTCATCAACTGTAAAATTTAGTCCCCTTACAATTCCATTGATTGTATAGGTGTTTTTATCTACTTCTTCCATTTTAATTTTTTTAATTAGTTCATCTGTTAAATAAAAATTAATTTTTAACACAAACAATCCTTCTGGTTTTAATAATCTAGAAATCTCTTCAATCATCTCTAGAGAAGTTTCTTCTGGCACAACATCTAGTACATTTGAGCATATAATGCCATCAAAATATCCATCTTGAAAATCATTAAGATTTTTATGATTTCCTACTCTAAATTCAACATCTTTAATCCCTGATAACTCACACGTTTTTTCAATAAAATTAATAGCGTTTTTTGCTGGATCTATGCCTAGTCCATATTTAACTTTTTCTCCAAGTAATTTAGCAGTTAATAATCCATATCCAGTTCCTGTACCAAGATCAAGTATTTTTTCAGAAACGTCACCTAATTCTTTTAGATATTGATCTAATTCATTACCTACCTTAACATCATCTGGATTAATTTTTTGTGGTTCTACTTTTTTAAACCATTCATCCCAAAAATTAATTAATTTTTCATTTGCTTCTTTTAAATTTTTCATGTCTACT
>CAZZPD010000007.1:0-7755 GCA_964655885.1 uncultured Candidatus Izemoplasmatales bacterium
TTCATACTTTCCTCCAATAAAAATACCTGTGAAAAAACACAGGAAATCCATCAGAACATTTATTTAACTTCTCTCATCCAGACTATACTGTCGGTTTAGGATTTTCACCTAATCAGCTTACGCTCGCGGACTATCACCGCCGGTTGGGAATTACACCCTGCCCTGAAGTATTTTTTCACCAAAATTATAAATGATATTTGCATAATAGTCAATAGATATATTAATTTTTAGCTACGCACCTAATCAAAGAACCATCTAATCCTTTTATTTTTAATGGTAATGCAATAAAATCAATAAATTTGTTTAGTTGCTTTAAATTTGTAAGATTTTCAATGATAATAATCTTTTCTTTCAAGACATCTTTATGCATATCTAAAAACGTTTCTTTATGATAAGCAATGGAAGGTAAATCCATTCCTAGAACTTCTATTTTATTATCAAGTAGAAAATGTAGAATTTCTCTGTCAAATTTAGGATGGTTATAATATTTCTCAGAATTAATATATTGTGACCAATCTAAGTCAAGAATAACAATTTTATATCCATCGACATAATGCTTAATTATATCTTTTGTGTCAATAATATTATCAACTATTTTTGGTCTTATAACGATTGCCTTATCAATTAATTTATTGATGTCAAGTGTTTCAACGCCTTCATCAATATCATAAACGTGTTTAGGCATATCTAAATGCGTACCAATATGCATATTCGTATCAATTCTTTTTAAATTGTATCCATTTTCTCTCACTGTTTTCTCGTTTATTTTTACTAGAGGTGTATCTCCTGGATAAGTCCATAAAGATTCATCAACTAATAATGTAAGATCAATCCATTGATTCATATTACCACCTAACTATATTATATCAAAAAAGTCATATTAGAGAAAATCTAATATGACTTTTTGTTTTGTTATGATTTAATTGGTTTAATATGCCAGATGTTTTCAGCATACTCATTGATTGATCTGTCTGAAGCAAATATACCACTTTTAGCAATATTTACTAAAGCTTTTTTCGCCCATTCATTTCTGTTCTTATATGCTTCATTAGCTAATTTATGAGCTTCTTTATAACTTTGATAGTCTTTTAAAACAAAATAATTATCGTTATATACTAAATTGTTAAATATATCATTAAACTCATCTTGTTTTTCATCTTCAAAGAATCCATTGACTAATTGCTCAAGTAACATTCTAATTTCTTCATCATTATTATATATTTCTTTTGGATTATATCCGCCATTTTTATATAAATTAGTTACTTCATCAGCGTTCATACCAAAAATAAATATATTATCTTGACCAACTAATTCATCAATTTCAACATTAGCTCCATCAAGTGTACCTAATGTTAAAGCACCATTCATCATGAATTTCATATTTCCAGTTCCACTTGCTTCTTTTGAAGCAGTAGAAATTTGTTCAGAAATATCAGCTGCAGGCATAATCATTTCTGCATAGCTAACGTTATAGTTTTCTACAAAGATTACTTTTAAGTAATCATTCGTTTCAGAATCGTTGTTAACTTTTTTAGCTATTGTGTTAATTAATTTAATTATTTTTTTAGCGAAATAATAACCAGCTGCGGCTTTAGCTCCAAATATAAATGTATGCGGTACATAATCAGCTTTAAAATCTGGATTTGTTTTTAAATTATGATATACATACATAATATGTAAAGCATTCATTAATTGACGTTTATATTCATGAAGTCTTTTAACTTGAATATCAAAGATTGAATTTGTGTCAATTTTGATTTTTTGCTCTTTATAAATTCTTTGAGCTAATTGTTCTTTTTTTGTTTTCTTAACGTTTAAGAAAGCTTCTTGTAATGCTTTATCATCAACGAAATCTAGAAGTTTTTCTAATTCAAATGGATGTTTTCTAAATCCATTGCCAATATATTTTTCTAATACTTCAGTTAATTCTTTATTTGTATGCAATAACCATCTTCTATGCGTAATTCCATTGGTTACATTATGGAATTTATCAGGATATATATCATAAAATTTCTTCATTTCAATATTTTTTAAGATTTCTGTATGTAGTTTGGCAACACCATTTACTGAATAACTACTTACAATACATAAGTGTGCCATCCTTACAACACCATCACCGATAATTGCTAGTTCACTGATTAAATCAGAATTTTGATAACCATATTTTTCTAATAATTCAAGACAGAATCTTCTATTGATTTCTTCAATCAATTGGTAGATTCTAGGAAGCAAAGGTTTCATGATGTCTATCGGCCATTTTTCTAAGGCTTCAGCTAAAATTGTATGGTTTGTATAAGCTGTTACTTTCTGAGTGATATTCCAAGCTTTATCCCACTCCATATGTTGTTCATCTAATAGTATTCTCATCAATTCAGGTATGATTAAAGTAGGATGTGTATCATTGATATGAAATACTACGTAATCTGCTAGATTATCTAATGTTCCATATTTTTTAAGATGTTTATCAACAATGCTTTTTACACCAGCAGCTGAGAAAAAGTATTGTTGTTTCAAGCGTAATTGCTTTCCTTCATAGGTAGTATCATCTGGATATAAGATTCCAGAAATCTTTTGTAGTTCGGATTCATAATCAAAAGCACTTTTTCCTTCAGGATATTTCTTTGAAGGTTCAGCGTTCCATAATCTTAAAGAGTTAACAACGTTGTTAGAGTCACCTACAATTGGTACATCATATGGCACAGCTCTAATATATTCACTAGGTTTATAAACAAAACCATCATGCCATTCTATATTACCAAAGAAAGGAATTTCAACTGCTTCTTCCTCTTTTCTAACTTCCCAAACATAGCCATCACTTAACCAGTTATCTGGTCTTTCTTCTTGATAACCATGTTTAATTCTTTGGCGGAATAAACCATATCGATATCTAATACAGTTACCATATCCAGGTAATCCTAAACTAGCTAATGAATCTAAATAACAAGCTGCTAGTCTTCCTAGGCCACCATTACCAAGTCCTGGATCAGATTCGTAATGTTCTGTCTCATTTAGGTCAAATCCTAAGTCATTGAATGCTTCTTCAACAACACCTCTAATACCCATATTCATTAAGTTATTAGTAATTAATCTTCCCATTAAAAATTCCATAGAGAAGTAATATACTTTTCTTTGATCATTTTTTTCTAATGCTTTATTTGTTTGAATCCAATCTTTGGATATTTCTTCTCTAACTAAAGTTCCTAAGATGTTATATCTTTCTCTTATCGTCGATTCATTAATATCTTTTAGATAGGTCTGTTTTAGTCTTTTCTTAAAATCTCTTATGAAACTGTCTTTGTTTCTAAAAACACCAGTTCTCATACTAATCACCTCACACTAATATTATAACATTTATTACCAGTAAAAAACGGCTCACTGTTTATGGGACCGTTTTCACTTTGCGCTTATTGTTTTATATAATTCTACATATTGTTTCGCTGAAGTTTCTAAAGAAAATCTTGATTGCATCGCATTGATTATTATCTGTTGCCAATCAACTTTTGAATTAGAAAATAAGTTGTATGCATTATGTATTTGAAAAATTAAATCTCTTGAATCGTAGTTAAAGAATTTAAATCCGTTTCCTCTTTTACTGCTGACATCATAGTTCTCTACCGTATCATTTAATCCACCTGTTTGTCTAACAATTGGAATCGTTCCATATCTTAAAGCAATCATTTGGCCGATTCCACAAGGTTCATATCTAGAAGGCATAATGAATGCATCACACCCTGCATAGATATAGTTTGGTTTTGTTGCATCGTACCCTAGATTGATACTTACTTGATTAGGAAATTCTTTTTTTAGTTCTTTTAATTTATTCATATAAGTTTCATTTCCAGTACCGAGTATAACAAATTCAATCTTAGGATTATTTAACACTTCAAATAAAGCGGGTATAAGAATGTCAAAGCCTTTTTGTTCAACAATTCTAGTGACCATACCGATAATGAAATTGTCATCTCCTACATTGATTTTCATTCGATTCTGTAAATTTGCTTTATTTGTTTTTTTTGCGTCAAAAACATTTACTAGATTATATTTTTCTTCAATTTCCAAATCGATTTCAGGTCTAATATCTTCATCTAAGCCATTAAGAATACCATAGAAATCTCTATCTCGCTTATTAATTACATCAAAAAGATTTTTAGAGTAGTACTCATATTTTAATTCATCTCTATAAGTTTCAGACACTGTTGATATCTTAGTTGAATTGTTTAAGCCAGCTTCCATAAAATTTAATTTGGTATGTCCATACGAAATAGGACATTTAACTTGTAGTTTATCATAAATATTAAGACTAAACTCACCTTGATATTCTATATTATGAATAGTCATTAAAGTTTTAATACTATAATTGCTGTTTTTTAATATACAAGGAATTAATCCTGTATGCCAATCATGTAAATGAATGATATCAGGCATTGCTTGATAAGCGTCTAAAAAACATACAACGGCTTTTGAAAAGAATGCAAAACGGTCTCCATCATCTTCATAACCATAAATTTTATCTCTATCAAAAAAGTCATATGATTCTATAAAATAAAATGTTGTATTTAAATTTGTAATTGAAAAAAGATTTGCTCTATAGGTTTTTCCATTATAATCAATTTTATTAGCCGCTACCAGTTCGAGTAACAACTCATATTTTGTTTTAATTACTGGATATAGTGGAATAACTATTTGAGATTTAACTCCTAGCATACTGAACTGAGTGGATAGACTGCCTACTACATCAGCTAAACCACCTGTTTTAACAAACGGGAAACATTCAGATGCGACTTGAAGAATCGCTAAAGAATCATTAGATACCACTACTTGTTTTTTTTCTGATACATATAAGTGATCTACATCGCCATCAACGATTGAGCCTTTTAATACTTTTGTTTCTTTATCAAATACTGAGTAATCAATCTGTGCATCTTCTTGGATTCTACATTGATTCATAATAACCGAATTATAAATCCTTGCGCCTTTTTTTACATGAACTTTTCTACCGATGATTGAGTTTCTAACTTCACCTTCAATATAAGCTCCGCTGGCAATAATTGAATTTGATACAACTGCATCATTTCCATATCTTGTTGGCGCAGACATTGTTTCTTTTGAGAATATTGGTCTACTTTTTTTAAACCATTCTTTCCTAACTGATTTAAAAAGCATTTGCATATTTGCTTCATATAATTCATTCGCTGAATTAATATGATAACAAGTGCCTTGATAAATATAAGTGTATTTTTTTAAATTAGGCGCATAATCAAAAACATCAGATAGATTTCTAAACTGGATTTGATCATAATTATTAACATATTCAAGTAATAATTTTTTTGAAACAATATAAGTTCTTATTCTTTTTTTGTCAATTGATAAAACTTCAGTTATATCAGCTTTATGAACGATGTGAGCATGCAAAAATACGCTATAATCAACGTTCCAAACAATATTAGCTGGTGATATAATCGCATATGTTTGATTTGACCTTAAGAAATATTCAAGATGTTCATACATCCTTTGGAAACTTACTGAATCCTCAAAAGTCAGGTTTAGACTCTTAGGTGGCAAGATAAAAATCCCATCATGTCTTCTATTTAAATCCCATCGATCTCCTGACCCTATATGGTCAGCCAATGATCTGTAATTTCCATAAGGGAAGATTGAAACATTGGTTATATCAGAATTTTTACAATTTGATAAGGTAAAATCAATTAATCTATACTTCGCTCCAAATGGTAATGCTCCAGGTACTCTATGTCTAGTTAACTTTGAAAAATTACCTTTATTTGTTGCATCTATAATCATAAACAAATTATTCATAAATTTCACCTACCTTTAGAAGATTATCTTCTGTAAGTAAAATTAATTCATTAGCATCACAACGATAGTTATCTGGAATGATTAAATTATTTATTACAATACAATTTTTTATATAAGTATTATGTCCTATATGTACATTTGGTAAAATAACTGAATCAATTACTTTTGCATTAGATTCAACAATAGATTCATAAGCAATTGTTGAATGAATAATCTCACCGTTGATTAAGCAACCATCAGCGATTACTGAATTTTTTGCGCTTCCTTTGCTTAACATCACATGGGGATTAAGGTTTAATGATTTTGAATATATTGGTAAATTATTTGAAACATTCAATCCTAAATAATTAGGATCATCTAGTAATTCCATATTGGCTTTATATAGAGATTCAACAGTACCTACATCACGCCAATATCCTCTAAATTTATATGCGGAAACGACTTTATTGAGTTTGATACTTTTAGGAATAATATTTTTGCCAAAATCAATATCAGAATCACTAGCTTTGTTAAGTAATTCTTCTAAGACATTAACTGAAAAAATATAGATACCCATAGAAGCAAAATTACTCTTTGGATTCTTTGGTTTCTCTTCAAATCCAATAATATGATTGGTCTCATCGATTTCTAGAATGCCAAATCTATTCGCTTCTTCTATGTTTATTTCTTTTACACCAATTGTTATTTCAGAATTCGATTCGATATGTTGTCTTAACATTTTTTGATAATTCATTTTGTAAATATGGTCACCTGAAAGAATCAAAACATATCTAGCCTGATGATTTTTTATAAAATCGAAATATCTTTTAATTGCATGTGCCGTACCTTTTTGCCATAAAACATTATCATGTGTGGTATATGGAGTTAAAAATCTTATACCGCCATCTAGAACATCTAAATCCCATGATGCACCTGAACCTATATAATACATTAAGTCAAAAGGTTCGTACTGAGTAACAATCCCACACACATCAATATTACTATTGGTTATGTTACTTAAAGTAAAGTCTATTAAACGATATTTCGCACCAAAAGAAACTGCTGGTTTAGCAGTTGTTTTAGTTATATCTTGCAGTCTAGTTCCTCTACCACCTACAAGAATCATAGAAATCATCGTTTTTTTCATCTTTTTTATCCTTTATATTTTAAGATTGTCACTGATAATGGCGCTACTTTAATTTCAATAGATTGGCTGAACCCATGATTATTGAAGTCCATTGTTTTAATAGGCAAACCATTATATACATCAGATCCACCATATTGATCTTTATCTGAATTTAGTATTTCTTCATAAGTACCTGTTTTAGGGACACCTACAAAGAAAGAGTTATAAGCGTTTGGAGTCATATTTAAAACAATAACACTAAAGTTATTTTCATCTTTTCCCTGTCTTATAAACGAGAATATTGACTGATCATAATTTGATTGATCTATCCATCTAAATCCTTTAGGGTCATGATCTAATTCATAGAAACATGAATGATGATTATATACTTTAATTAAATCTCTTACAAATACATTAGCTCTTTTATGTAATGGATATTCTAATAAAAACCAATCCAATTCTTCTTTATCTTTCCATTCATGCATTTGAGCAAATTCTCCACCCATAAACAATAGTTTTTTTCCTGGATGCATAAACTGCAATCCTAGCAATAATCTATAGTTAGCGAATTTTTGCCAATAATCTCCAGGCATCTTATCTACTAGTGATTTTTTACCGTGTACTACTTCATCATGAGAAAGTGGTAATATAAATCTTTCTGAATAAGTGTAAACCAATCCAAATGTAATTAAATCATGATGATATTTTCGATATATTGGGTCTTTTTCAAAATACTCTAACGTATCATTCATCCACCCCATATTCCATTTAAAATCAAATCCAATACCACCATCTAACACACTAGTTGTTAGCATTGGATAAGCAGTTGAATCTTC
>CAZZPD010000007.1:7855-33456 GCA_964655885.1 uncultured Candidatus Izemoplasmatales bacterium
AACATAAGGAATTAGATAATCAACTAATTCATTATATTTATGAAATCCACCACCTGGTTTTGTCATCCAAGAACCTAAATGTACTTCATAAACAGATAATTTAGATTCTTTATGGTTTCTTTGTTTTCTCTTTTCAATATATTCAGCATCATGCCAATCATAGCCATCTATTTCATATACTTTTGATGACGTCTCAGGTCTTTCATCTGAAAAGAAAGCAAAAGGATCAGCTTTAAAAATAGTTTGGCCATATGAAGTGACGATACAAAACTTATATCTAGTCCATTCGCCTATATCCGGTATAAAGAGCTTATACACACCAAAATCATCTTCCTTTTCTAAAACATGATTTCTAGAATCCCAATTGTTAAAGTCTCCAACAATTGAAACTATTTTAGCATGTGGTGCATAGACTCTAAACATAGTACCTAATAGTTGTCCATGCTTATCTTTAACTATATGTGCGCCAAAATGCTTATAGGCTTCTTTTAATTTACCTTCATTATATAAATATAAGTCTTCACCACTAATCTGCTTCATAATTAGCCTCCATTCTCTTCTTTATTTTATTATATGTATATCCTTTTCTCAATAAGTAAGCTAATATATTTTGATATTCTTTAGTTTTATCTTTGCTGTATTTCTTTTTTGCAATTAAATAATCTTTATTTAAGGATTGATCTTCATCTAAGTTTTTCTCTATTTCATATCTTAGGTTATCAACTACGTTGTTAACTAAAGCATAATGATATCCTTTATTTGTTATATATTGTTTGATGTTCTGGATAGCTACTTTAATTGATTTATTTTTTATTGATTTTAGTTTTTTATTAAATAATATTTCAATATTATTAATTTGGTCTTTTTCTTTGATTTTATCTAATTCTGGCTGATATAAACTTTTGTCTATCTGTTTCTTAGATAAATCATACATTATTTTTTGCGGACCATATCTCTTATAATTAAAGGCTTCATTAACATAGTTCTGAACATAACTTTGATCATCTAAAATACCGGTTTTTCTGAGTTTATCTAAATAGTATTCTTGATTATTATTAAAGATTTGTTTTTTATCTAGGTATTGTTCGATATCATAAGTGCATCTCTGTTTATATAATGCATAATGTAAGACTTTTTGGTATAGCTCATCGCGTTTAAATGCTTCCTTAAATTTCAAGAAAGTTTCTTTTTCTAATTCTTTATTTTTAACTAACCTAAATTCAACCATTAAATCTTCAGAAATAATAAATTCTTCTTCTTTTTTGGTTGTTTTAATTTTGATTAGATATTTCCTTTTATATGGTTTTGATTCTGTAACAATATACATATATTCTCCTCATTTATTAAAAAATCCAATTAATAAGTTTAACTATATGAAAACTAATAATTGGAATTTAATATTATGAATTAAGTTTTGTTAAATATGCAAGAATGAATTTATCTAAGTCTCCATCCATCACTTTTTCACCACTACCTGTTTCACAGTTAGTTCTATGGTCTTTTACCATGGTATATGGATGGAATACATAAGATCTTATCTGTGAACCAAAAGCGTTTAATTTTGTATCATTAAATGCTTCTTGTTCTGCTTGTTTCTTTTCTAGTTCTAAAGTATATAACTTACTTTTTAAAACTTTCATAGCTATTTCTTTGTTTTGAATTTGGCTACGTTCATTTTGACAAGTAACAACTGTTTTGGTAGGTAGGTGAGTAATCCTAACAGCTGAATCGGTTGTATTTACTCCTTGCCCACCTTTTCCACTAGCTCTATATGTGTCAATTCTTAAATCTGACTCATCAATTTCAATATTGATTGAATCGTCAGTTTCTGGATAAACTTTTACGGAAGCAAAGGAAGTATGACGTCTACTTGATGAATCAAACGGACTGATTCTTACTAGACGATGAACCCCTGATTCAGCTTTTAAGTATCCATAAGCATTAATTCCTTCAATTAGAATTGTAGCTGATTTTAAACCAGCTTCATCACCATCTTGATAATCAATTATTTTTGTTTTATATTCTTTTCTGTCTGCGAATCTTAAATACATACGATATAGCATTTGAGCCCAATCTTGTGATTCTGTACCACCAGCTCCTGGATGAAATTCAAGATATGCATTCGCGCGATCATATGGTTTATTTAAAAGGATTTTTATCATAAATTTATCTATTGATTCATTAAAATCATTTACTAGATTTTCTACTTCACTTAAGTCAAATGTTTCATCTTCTTTAGATAACTCATTTGTTACTTCTAGTGTTTCATAAATATCAATAATATTTTTATAGTCACTAACGATATTTTTTTCTTCATTCATTTCTGAAATAATTTTTTGAGCTTTATCACTATCATTCCAAAAATCTGGAAGAATGGTTAATCTTTCCAGCTCTTTAGATTTTTCAACATGTTTATCAATATTGATTGTTGAAACGAGTTTGTCTAACTCCTTTTTTAAATTGTATAAAATACTTTGAAGCTCTAGCTGTGTCATAGGATCTCCTAGATATCATTTTTGCCGTGACAATGTTTATATTTTTTACCTGAGCCACATGGACAAGGATCATTTCTACCTACTTTTTTTTGTACGGTTCTTGGTTTTCTTTTTACATTTTGGTCTTCTTTACCTGAGAAAGTTTTTGTTGGTTTAGCAACTTGAACTCTTTCAGTGTTTTGTCTTACTTGAGCTTTTAATACAAATTTAGTAATATCATTTTGAATATTTTGAATCATGGTCTCAAACATATTGAATCCGATTTCTTGATATTCTCTAAATGGATTGTTTTGTCCATAGCTCTGTAATGCAACAGCTTGACGTAATTCACTCATAGCATCGATATGTTGAACCCAATAAGTATCAACTACTCTTAAGGTTACTGCTTTTAAGAAATCATTATAAACTTTATCTCCTGATAATGCTTTCTTAGCTTCAATATTACGATTGTAAGCATCTAATACATATTCTAATGGATTAGGGTCAGTTTCAATAATTTTCTTATCTAAGGCATCCCTTGGGAAAAAGTTATTTAGATTTTTATACAATGATTCTCTATCTTCTAGATGAGTATTTACAACTCTTGAAAGTGATTCAGTAATCATACTATCAGCGTAATTTTCTACTGAATCTAGGAAAAGAATATCTGTTCTTTGTTTGTATATGATTTCTCTTTGTCTTCTATTTACTTCATCGTATTGTAATACAGTTTTACGACGGTCAAAATTATTTCCTTCAATTTGTTTTTGGGCTCTTAAAACCATTCTAGAAAACATTTTATAGTCAAGAGGAGTTTCTGTATCACTACCTTTTTGTAAAACAATCATTTCAAGCATTCTTTTAAATCTATCTCCACCAAATCTTCTCATTAAGTCATCATCAGCTGAAATATAAAATCTTGAATACCCAGGATCTCCTTGACGTCCACTACGTCCTCTTAACTGATTATCAATTCTTCGTGATTCATGTCTTTCTGTCCCGATAACAGCTAATCCACCTATCTCTTTAACACCTTCACCTAATTTAATATCGGTACCACGACCTGCCATGTTAGTAGCGATTGTTACGGCGTGTTTTTGCCCTGCATTTTCAACAATTTCAGCTTCTCTTTCGTGTTGTTTTGCATTCAATACATTATGCTTAACTCCGCGTTTTTTTAGTAGTTTTGATAAGAGTTCACTGGATTCAATTGAAACCGTACCCACTAAAAGTGGTTGTCCTATTTTATGACGTTTTTCAATTTCTTCTGCAAGTGCTACGTATTTGGCTTCCATACTAGCAAAGATTAAATCATTATCATCAATCCGTATTACAGGTTCATTTGTTGGTATTTCAACAACATTCATATTATAAATATTTCTAAATTCTTCTTCTTCGGTTTTAGCTGTACCTGTCATACCTGATAATTTTGAATACATTCTAAAGAAATTTTGGAATGTTATTGTAGCTAGTGTAGTAGTTTCTTTTTTGATTTCAACTGCTTCTTTAGCTTCTAGTGCTTGATGCAACCCTTCTGAGAACTGACGCCCATGCATTAATCTACCTGTAAATGAATCAACAATGATTACTTTACCGTCCTGTACTACATAATCAACGTCTTTAGTCATAATGAAATTAGCTTTTAAAGCATTATTAATGTGATGTAGCAAAGTAACATTAGATACATCGTATAAGTTCTCTAAATTGAAATATCCTTCACCCTTTTTAATTCCTTCTTCTGTTAAACTAACAATGCGATCTTTTATATCCACTTCAAAATCAACATCTTCTTTAAGTCTAATTGCAAAATAATTTGCTTGTCTATATAAATCAGCTGTATTTTTAGCTCCACCTGAAATAATTAATGGTGTTCTAGCTTCATCAACTAAAATTGAATCGACTTCATCAATAATTGCAAAATTTAATTTTCTTTGAACAATAGCTTCTTTATAAATAACCATATGGTCTCTTAAGTAATCGAAACCCAATTCGTTATTAGTTGAATATAAAATATCCCCATTATAAACTTCACGTTTTTCTTCTTTAGATAATTCTCTTACGTTTAATCCAACTGTTAATCCTAAATATCTAAATAAATCTCCGATTTCTCCTTCAGCTTCACGTCTAGCTAAGTACTCATTAACAGTTACGATATGAACACCATCGCCACTTAAAGCATTTAGGTAAGCTGGCATAACAGCAGTTAAGGTTTTTCCTTCACCTGTTTTCATTTCAGCGATATTACCTTCATGGATAACAATAGCTCCCATAATTTGCACTTTAAAAGGAGTCATTTTTAAGAATCTAGTACTGGCTTCTCTTACAGTGGCGTATGCTTCAACTAGTAAATCGTCCAACGTTTCACCGTTTGCTAGTCTTTCCCTAAATTCTTTTGTCTTTCCTTTTAGTTCTGACTCACTTAATTTTTTATATTCAGTTTCTAAAGCGATTACTTGATTAGCTTTAATTTCTAGTTTTTTTAATTCTTTCTTATTGCTGTTAAAAAAATTTAGCATGTATGTTCACCTCTTAATCTCTTACTATATAATATCACTTAATATATATATATTCAATCATTTACATAAAGGACTCATAAAACTTTCACAAAAGAAAAGTGGTCTTACGACCACTTAATTACTCTGTTTCTATTAATCCATATTTTCCATCTTCTCTTAAATATAGTAATGAAGTAATATTATCTTCGTTTTTGAATATGAAGAAATCATGTCCTAAAAGATCCATTTGTGTCATTGCTTCTTCAAGAGAAAGAATTTCTAATTTAATTTTTTTCTTCTTAACAGGTGATATTAGTTCTCTTTCAAGTTCTTCTAAATCTAAATACTCGTTTTGAAATGCATTTTTTAAACCAGTTTTTTCTTGAAGCGAACGATTCATCCTGTGCTTGTTTTTACGGATTTGTGCTTCTAGTTTATCAACAGCTCTATCTATTGCTGCATACAAATCCTTATCTTGTACCTCTGCTCTCATGGTAATAAATTTAATTGGAATCGTGATTTCAACTTTGGTTCCCTCTCTATAAACTTTACATATTACATATGCGCTAAGTTCATGTTGGAATACCTTATCAATCTTTTTCAATTTCTTTTCCAAGTAATTGTAGATTGCGTCTGTAATAACGAATCCGCCCTTGCCTCTGATGTCTAATTTCATAAAATCACTCCTTTTTTATTTATTTAACCACTTTCATTATAGCACCTAACAAAATCACTGTAAACGGAGTTACATTTTTTTTAATTAAAATACACAAAATTCTCAAAATTATATCTTACTAATGACAAGAAATATATTTTTTTTGATAATAAAATAAAAGGTAATTCTTTAACTAATTCTTCATAATTTAAATCATCAATAATCAGTATTAGATTTGAACTATCAAGGTTACAAATAATATCGTATAAAATACTAAAATACTTACTTAAATAGTGCTTCTGTATTTGATTTATCGGTATATTGTCAAATAAATAGTAATACTTGATATATCCGCCAGATATGGGTATTAATTCTTCTCTAAGTTTAGGGATATAATAGCTTTTACAGCTTTCACATATTTCAACATTTTTAAAGAGATTGTCAAATTTAATTTCATATGAAAAATACTTGTTACATAACTTACATTTCATTTTGATTCAACCGATTCATCCATATGATTTCTTTCATACACTTTTTTATAGATTTTGAAATTTGTTCGTAGAAAAAAACTATTTCTCCTTTTTGAAAATCCTTTACTCTATTAACTCTACCTGAAATCTGGATTAGACTCTCCTTGGAAAATACTTTATGCTCTGCATGACATACAACGCAATCAATATCTTTAAAAGTGACGCCTCTTTCAAGAATTGTTGTAGATACCAATACACTAAATTCTTTTCTTTTAAATTCTTTGATTAATTGCTTTTTATATACTGTCTTACTTGATATGGTTTTAGATGATATATCATTATTATTTAATAGATTTTTTAAATTACTCCCATACTTAATTGATGGAACAAATACAATAACAGACCTTTGGTTACTAATTTTAATTTTTAATAGTTTAATTAAATTTGTATTTAAATGTAATAGATTATTTATTCTAAACAATTTAGGAACTGGTAAATTCATGGAATGATATCTAGATACAATTGTATAAAATTTAATGTTGTTTTTTTCAATTTTCTTTGCTAATGTTTCATCTATAGTCGCAGACATATATAATATGATTCCAGATTTTTTAAGCGACTTTTTAACTAAGCGTTCTAATTTTATATTGTTTAGATATGGAAAAGCATCTACTTCATCAAGAATAATTAAATCAAATTCTTGATAGAAATTTATGAGTTGTTGAGGAGTAGAAAAAATAATATCAGCGTTAAGATAATCTTTATTTTCAGCATATAATGTTTTTATACATGTCTTAGGAAAATGTGACCTATATCGATTTGCAACTTCTTTTAGAACTTCTACTCTAGGCGTTACAAAGCAAACCGTATAAAATTTGTTTAGAGCTTCCAAAACAACATTAAGCGTAATTTCTGTTTTTCCTGCTCCGCATACGGCTTGTAGAAATCCATAAGATTTATTTTTTAAACAATCTATAAAGAATTTTGACGCTTTAATTTGATTGTTGTTTAATTCGTAATCAAGTTTTAGTTTGTGAGTTTTACGTTGTTTAGGATTTATATACCTATAAAGATACATTGTGTCATTTATTCGATGAAAATTATAGCAGTCTAAACAATGAAGGACCCCATAGTCATCTCTATAAAGGTTACTACTTAAACATCGTTGGCATATATTATTAGAAATCGCCTTAATTTTATTGATATAATTGGATTCTTTGTATAATTTCTCTATCATAGTCTCACCATTTAAAGATTACGACAAATTGATATTTTTCCTTTAAAAAAACCTCCAAAAATTATTGGAGGTTTTTATCTTATTTAACTACAATATTAACTAATTTATTTGGAACAACAATAACTTTAATGATTGTTTTTCCTTCTGTATAGGATTTAATTTTTTCTTGGTTTTTAGCTAAAGCTTCAAGTTCAGTTTTTGGTAAATCTCTTTTGACTTCTATTTTATCTCTTACTTTTCCATTAATACTGATTACAATTGGAATTACATCTTCAACTAATTTTTTAGTATCATATACTGGATATTTTTCATAAACTAATAAATCTTCATGGCCTAATTTATTCCAAATTTCTTCACAAAGATGTGGAGCGACTGGATATAAAAGTTTTAATAACAATTCGTAATCAGCTCTAGATATTTCAACTTGTTTATTATATTCATTCGTTAAAATCATCATTTTAGCTATTGCAGTATTGAATTTCAATGTCTCAAAATCACTTTCGACCCCTTGAATTGTTTGATTAATAATCAATTCTAAATCTTTACTGTATGTATTTGATTGATTCACTTTAGGGAATAATCTCCATACTTTATCAAGGAATCTTCTAGCACCTTTAACCCCGTTATCATTCCAAGGTGTACTCATCTCATAATCACTAATAAATAGTACATATGTTCTTAATGTGTCAGCGCCGTATTCATCAATAATATCAAGTGGATTTACCACATTTCCTCTTGATTTAGACATTTTTTCGTTATCTTCACCTAAAATCATTCCTTGAGCTGTACGTTTTTTGTATGGTTCTTTATGTGGTACTACACCAATATCATAAAGAAATTGATTCCAAAATCTTGAATAGATTAAATGTCGTGTAACATGTTCCATTCCGCCGTTATACCAGTCAACTCTACCCCAATAATCAAGTTTATCTTTACTAGCTAATGCTTTATCGTTCAATGGATCTAGGTATCTTAAGAAATACCAAGATGACCCAGCCCATTGTGGCATTGTATCTGTTTCTCTTTTGGCAGGCTTCCCACATTTAGGACAAACACAGTTAACATATTCAGGAATGTTTGCTAGTGGAGACTCACCAGTATCTGTTGGCATAAAATTCTCTACCATAGGTAATTTAACAGGTAAGTCTTCATAAGACACTGGTACTACTCCACAATCATCACAATAGATAATAGGAATTGGTTCGCCCCAATACCTTTGTCGATTAAATGCCCAATCCTTCATTTTGAATTGTTCAGCTGCTTCACCTAGATTATTATCTTTTAGATGTTTTATCATTTTTGAGATAGCTTTTTTCACTTGTAACCCATTAATCAAAGGACTATTGATTAGTTTACCTCCAGATATATCAGTGTAAGCTTCTTTTTCTATGTCTCCACCTTCAATTACTTCTCTTATTTCTAAATTATATTTTCTTGCAAATTCATAGTCTCTAGTATCATGTGCAGGAACAGCCATAATCGCTCCAGTTCCATATGTAATCATGACATAATCTGATATAAAAATCGGAATAGATTCATTAGTTAATGGATTAATTGCTTCCAATCCTTTAATTAAAACTCCTGTTTTATCTTTTGAAAGCTCAATTCTTTCAAACTCTGATTTATGTAAAGCTTGTTCTTGATAGTCTTTAACTTCATCAAGATTTTTAATTCTATCAGCGAATTTTTCTAGTAACTGATGTTCTGGAGCGATAACCATAAATGTTGCTCCATAGATTGTATCAGCTCTAGTAGTAAAAACTTTTAATCTTTCATTTGAATCTTTTACTGGGAAATAAATATATGCTCCAGTTGATTTGCCAATCCATTTTCTTTGTTCAATTTCAATACGATTATTACAATCTAAATCATTTAAACCTTCAAGTAATTTATCTGCGTATTCAGTAATTTTTAAGAACCAAACCTTTTTCTCCATTTGAACTACATCAGAATCACATCTATCACATTTCCCACCTTGTGATTCCTCATTTGAAAGGATAACTTTACAGCTTGGACAAAAATTAACATATGCAATATCCTTATATGCTAATCCTTTTTCAAACATTTTCAAGAAGATCCATTGTGTCCATTTATAGTAATCTGGATCAGTTGTATCTACCATACGACTAAAATCAAAAGAAAATCCTGCGGTTTTCAATTGTTTAATAAACGTCTCAATATTTTTATCTGTTACAATTCTAGGGTGGATTTGATTTTTAATTGCATAGTTTTCTGTAGGTAACCCAAATGCATCAAACCCAATAGGAAAAAGAACATTCTTTCCTTCCATACGTCTTTTTCTTGAAATTACTTCAAGGCCTAAATAGGCTCTAATGTGGCCAATATGCATCCCTGCACCTGATGGATATGGATATTCTACTAAAGCATAATATTTTTCTTTTTCACTAAAATCTTCAGCTTTAAAATAATCTCCATTATACCAGATATCTTGCCATTTTTTTTCAATTTTTTTGTCATCAAAACTTGGTACAAATTCGCTCATAATACATTCCTCCAATAAAAAAACGCCCTTATAAAAAGGACGAAATAGTTTCCGTGGTACCACCTTAATTCTAGCATAGCTAGCACTTAATGCCCTTAACGCGGGATACGGGTTTTACTCACGAGTTGCATAAAACCTACTCAATAGACTAATTCAAATAACTAATTTACTGATTTCCACCCACCATCAGCTCTCTATAAAATATCATTACTTTACTATTTCTAAATCTTAGTAGTTATCATTATTATATCATAATAATATTTTATTACAATATTTAATCTAGTTCATCCTCATCAGAATCTTCTACATCTTCTTTTTCTACTTCATCATATTTGTATGATTCAACTACATCATCAATATTATCTGATTGTTGTTGCTGTTGTTGTTTATTATAATTTCTTATGGCACTTCTACTTAAAATTTCTCTTTGTAATGTAAATATTGGTCTATATGCAATAAACATTAAAATAAAAAATACTATTTCGTTTATATCAAATAACCCATAAAATGTAAATAAAACAGCCAATGGAGTAACAGCAAATATAACTAATTTTAATATTTTTCTATATCTTATTTCTTTTCTAAATCTTAAGAAAGCTAAACTCGAAATTAACACTACAACTAATAATAAAATTAGATTTTGTATTACAACACCTACGATACCACCAATTAGGAAAAATGAAGCTAATGAATCCATTCCTTCTTCGATGGTTTCTACATCATATAAATCAAAGAAATCAAATTGATAATAATTAGTGTTTCCAAAGTATATACTTAGACTTTTTCCTTGAACAACGACAGATTGCAATCCTAAATCATCTATTACATCAATTGTATCTGATTCATTTAAAAAAAAGACCCTGAATCCATTTAAATAAAAGACATTATCTATATCATAATTATCACCAGCACAAACAACACTTCCACTAACAATACTACATCCAGTATTTTCTTCTGTGAAAGTTGAGTTTGATTGTTTTGCAATATTTACTATTGGTCCAGCAGACATAAAAATAGCTAAAATCACAAAATATAGAAAGACAAAGAAGCCCTTTTTATTAACATATTTTATTAAACCTTTAGGATCAAATAAACTATCTTTAAATATATTAAACATTTTATCACCTTAAATATTATAACACTTTTATTGTGTTTTTTTTTTGAATATTAAATAATTATAATATAACAAACTATGATATAATTTTCTTGGTGATACAATGAATTATTTTACACATGAAAAAAGATATAACACAATAAATGAATATTACCGTCATTTATTTGGGTGCAAAGTATATAAAATTTCTCTTAATGGAGATTTTACTTGTCCAAATAGAGACGGTACGCTTTCATATAAAGGCTGTATTTTCTGTTCAGAAAAGGGCTCAGGAGATTTTGCTGGAGATAAAAAAGATAGTCTAGATAAACAATTTAATGAAGTAAAAAACGTAATGCAAAATAAATGGGAAAAAGGAAAATTCATTGTATATTTTCAAGCAAATACAAATACTTATGGTTCAATAGAAAAACTAAGAAATTTGTACGAAAAATCATTGAATTTAGATAAAGATATTGTTGGACTTAGTATCGCTACTAGACCTGATTGTTTGGGTAATGATGTCCTTGATTTACTTGAGGAAATAAATAAAAAAACCTACTTAACCATTGAATTAGGATTACAATCTATACATGAAAAAACATTAAAATTTATTAACCGTGGACATGATTTAAAAACCTTTATCGATGCATGCAAATCACTAAGAAAAAGAAATATAAATGTCGTTGTTCACATCATAAATGGATTGCCAACTGATACTTACGATGACATGTTAGAAACAGCTAAATTTTTGAATAAACTTGATATTCAAGGGGTTAAAATTCATATGTTGTTTATTCAGAAAAAGACTGAATTAGCACATGTTTATGAAAAAAATCCATTTGAATTATTAACCCTTGAACAATTTGTTGATATTACTGTTAATCAAATAGAAAATTTGAATGAGAATATTATAATTCATCGATTGACTGGAGATGCTCCTAGAGAAGCGTTAATAGCCCCAACATGGACACTAAAAAAATTTGTTGTATCAAATGAAATTGATAAACTAATGAGAAAGAGAAATTCCTTCCAAGGAATAAAGGTTAAACAAGATGAAGAATAAAGGTCATATTGCTGGAATTGCTTTTGCATTAATATTTGGTTTTTCTTTTATGTTTTCAAAAATACTACTTGAAGCCAATATTACGCCAATGGGTGTAATTGCTTATAGATTTTTACTTGCATTTTTAGTATTTGAGGTACTAAGATTGACTAAAATTGTAAAGATAAGATTTCATAAAGAGATGATAATCCCTGTGCTTTTAGTCGCATTTTTTCAACCAATTTTATATTTTATTTTTGAAACATATGGATTAAATCTAACAACTAGTAGCGAAGCGGGAATGATGATTGCTTTAATACCGATTTTTGTAACTATATTGTCTAGTTTAATACTTAATGAAAGACCAAAAAAAATTCAAATCATCTTTATCGTATTATCATTATCAGGGATAATTCTTATTCAATTAATGAAATCAAATCCTGATGGAGAAGTTTCAACATTCTTAGGTTTTGTTCTGTTATTCTTAGCGGTATTTAGTGCTGCTTCATTTAATATAGCTTCTAGAAGCGCATCTAGAAAAGTTAAAGCATATGAAATCACTTATTATATGATGCTTACAGGCGCTGTTGTTTTTAATATGATTTATTTAATTCAATTAGGAATAAATAATGATTTAAATCTTTATTTCTCAAGTATATCAACAATTGATGTCATATTACCCATAATGTATTTAGGTATTGTAGCTTCTATTGGTGGATTTTTCTTAGTGAATTATGCTTTGGGTAAATTACCTGCTCATGTTTCAAGTATATATGCAAATCTTTCTACTGTTGTAGCCGTGTTAGCTGGTCATTTCATCCTTGGAGATGAATTAAGTATATATACAATAATCGGTGGTATAATGATTGTTTTAGGTGTATATGGAGTTGCTAGAGTAAATTACAAAAATCAAGTATCAAAGGAGTAGTAATGATTAATGTCGTTGATTTATCTCATGAAATATTAAGAGAGTTTAAAAACCCAAAAATAGCTATTGATATGACCTGTGGCAATGGTTTTGACACTTTATTTTTATCTAAAATAGCAAACAAAGTATATGCTTTTGATATTCAAGATTTAGCCATAGAAAACACATCAAAATTATTAGAAAGTCATCATGTTGATAACGTAGAAATTATACTAGAATCTCATGATTTATTTGATGAATATGTTTTAGAAAAAATTGATTTAGCTATCTATAATTTAGGTTATTTACCAAAGGGTAGCAAGGATACAAAAACTGAAGCTGAGATTGTTATTAGATCATTAAAAAAAGCCATCAATAAATTAAATATCAATGGTCTTGTTGTTCTAGTAATCTATCTTCACGATATGCAAGAAAGTAATATGATAGCCGATTATGTAAATACGCTTGATTCATGTTATGATGTACTTAAAATTCAAGTTTTAAATAAGAAGGATTGTCCTTATATCATTAAGATTAAAAAAATAAAAGAATAAGAGAATTTCTCTTATTCATTATCTGTATAAAGCTCATATTTACTCATTTTCATAATTTTCGCATATAAGTTAAAAGGAAAAATTTCTAATTTTTGATTATATACCAGAATAATCGAATCTCTTTTTCTTCTAATCTTTTGCATATTTTCATATGTTTCAATAATATATTTATTATCAGTATTCTCTTTATCAAGATTAACGTATACGGTATCTATATTTCTTAATAAAATCTTCTTCTCTTCATGAGGAAGATTTTTTATGATAACTTTGGTAAATGGTTCTAATATTTCAGGCGAATAAATATTGTAAATAAGATTTACAATTTTTCTCATTTCAATATGAAATTTTGAGCGCATTCTATATACTTTCTTAAAATCTGCTTTTAGATCTCTAATTAAAAATATCGATCCAATTGCAATTAAGATTACAACAACTAATAATACTAATAGAATATCAAATAATGCGCTTAACCAGAATGATAAAAACATACGATCACATCCTATTTAAGATATTTGCTTAATATTTCAACTTTATCTAATTGTTCCCAAGGTAATTCAATATCTGTTCTACCAAAATGTCCATAAGTAGCTGTTTGTTTATAAATTGGTCTTTTTAAATCTAAGCTATCAATAATTGCTTTTGGTCTTAAATCAAAATTGTCATTTATAATTTGCAAGATATCTTTTTCAGGTATTTTATTAGTTCCAAACGAATCAATTCCAATGCTTGTTGGTTTAGCTAAACCAATAGCATAAGATATTTGAACTTCAATCTCATCTGCTAATCCAGCGGCTACTAAATTTTTTGCAATGTATCTAGTCATGTAAGCTCCAGATCTATCAACCTTTGATGGGTCCTTCCCTGAGAAAGCTCCTCCACCATGATGAGCCCTACCACCATATGTATCAACAATAATCTTTCTTCCAGTTAATCCTGAGTCTCCAGAAGGTCCCCCTTTAACAAATCTTCCTGTAGGATTAATTTGTATTTTAGTAAACTCATCCATGTATTCCTTAGGAATTACTACTTCAATTACATGTTTAATTAAATCTTCTCTAATCTGTTTTTGAGGTACATCTGGATGATGTTGAGTAGATATTAAGATATTATCAAATCTTTTAAAAGAACCATCATCATTAAATTCAGCTGTTACTTGTGTTTTTCCATCTGGCCTTAAATAATCTAAAATTTTATCTTTTCTTACAAAAGCTAATCTTCTAGCTAATTTACTCGCATAAGAATGAGAGATAGGCATATAGTTTTCTGTAGCATTCGTTGCATAACCAAACATCATTCCTTGATCACCAGCGCCTTGTTCATGTTCATTTGATTCATTTACTCCTATTGCTATATCAGGTGATTGTTCATTAATACAAACTAAAACAGATAAATTTTCGGCATCAAACCCATATTTACCTCTATCATATCCTATATCGGCTACAGTATCTCTTACTATTTTTTGGATATCAACATATGTATCCGTCGTAACTTCTCCAGTTACAAGCACTAATCCTGTAGATACCAACGTTTCACAGGCTACTCTAGCTTCTTTGTCTTTTTCTAAAATTGAATCTAATATTGCATCTGAAATTTGATCACAGATTTTATCTGGATGGCCTTCAGTTACAGATTCGGATGTAAAATATTTATACATTGCATTCTCCTATTTCTTTAAACTAAACGATAATAAATTGCTTCAAAGTCTTCACTATACTTTACAAATCTATCAACAATTTGAGGATCAAAATATGGATAGAATTCTAGTTTGATTAAGTCAATTGCTCTTTGGTGTTTTAAATTATGTTTATAGTTTCTATTTTGTCTTAAAATCTCATATAATTCACATAAGAGAATAACTTGAGATTCTCGATTATTCTGAACAGAGTTCATTTCTTTTATAAAGTCTTTATTGACAGTTTTTTCAAAATGAGCTCTTACAATATCTTCGCCTTTTTTCTCTAATTGAAGGCGTTTTATGATTACAGATCCAATAATTGTTTTTTCTCTAATTTTTAAGAAATCTCTTTCATCTAAACGTTCTTTCTTTTCATAATCTTCTAATGATAATAAGTCTTTCTTATCAATATGTATTGTTGAAAAATCATATAGTTCTTGACATAATTTAGATGAATATCCTAAGAAATTACCTAGTTTTCCACTCATTTCCGCAACTCTTCTAGCGGCTGCTTCTTGGTTTTTCTCAAATTGTTCATCACCACGTTGTCGATAAACACCAATTACATCAAATACATCAGATACAACAGCTTTAAAGTCTTTTTCCATTGCCCTTCTTTTTACTAATTCTTCTTTACGCTTGTTATTCATATCTTCAGATATTTTTGCATTTGAATATAAGGCAATCATGAATACTGCCATCACTAGTGTTCTTAAAAATATATCTGTAAGAATCGGTCCTTTAATATAATTCCATAATGTTATAAAATCTGTTGCATATTCATAAACCGGATATAAAACTATCAAGTGAATTACCGTAATAGCTACAAAAGTTACTTTAAAAATTACAGAAAGTAATTTTGAGTCTTGATATAATGCAATAACTACTAGAGAAAAGTAGATTAAAGCATAACCCGCTTGAGTAATAGAAAAGAAACCAATATCTGTACTAT
The DNA here is from genome assembly GCA_964655885.1 of uncultured Candidatus Izemoplasmatales bacterium. Lineage (GTDB taxonomy): Bacteria > Bacillota_I > Bacilli_A > Izemoplasmatales > Hujiaoplasmataceae > 4572-104. The sequence goes on from CAZZPD010000007.1 coordinate 23,916, forward strand.
CTCCAGCTGTAAATTTAAGTTTTAAATATACTGCAACTGCCATTAACAATATATATACTCCTGATATATATTCTCCCATTTGTTGTTTCTGAAGTGTTGTAGGTTTTTCAGTAATAACTTTTCTTATTGACTGAGAAACTAAAAACATAATCAAAGAGAAGATTAAAGTAATAATCAGGTTAATATTTCTATTGCTACCTTCAGAACCAATAAGCGTAAATAATAAGAACACAATATTGGTAACAAAAGTAATGTTTCTGATTACAAGATTTCGTCTATATAAAACTTGAGTTTCATCTAAAATATCAACTCCAGCCTCAAAACTAAATTTATTAATGAAGAAATTCTTAACTTTATAGAAAAATTTTGTTATTCTATTTCTTCCTTCTACTTGTTTTTGTTTAACATTTACAGCAACTTTGTTTTCATCGAATCTATTTTTAAATGATGTAATCTTAAAAAAATCAATTACTTTTTCAATAAAAGTTATTTTCTTAGGTGCTTTCTCAACGGATACAGTGTTAAAGTAGTCATCGATTTTCTTAATAGCAGCTTCTTTTTTTTCTTTTCTTTTATTGGCAGGATCATTATTTTTAAAAAATTCATCTAATGTCTTTTCACGGTTATCCATCAATTCACCTCCTTAAATATTTTTTATCAAATATTAAAATAATTTAGGTTCTTCGATTATACTTGGATCTTTTTTAGCTTCTATTTCGTTTTCCATTTGTGCTACTCTAGTGGATGCTGCAGCTGCAATAGCTCCAACAATATCATCTAAAAAAGTATGGCAAGCTGGCTTTCCTTCTTTTCCATCACTATTTAATCTAGCAACAATACCAGGTTTATTAACATCAATATCACCAAAATTAGTTTTACCGATAGTTCCATACATTCCTGATAGTTCTAAACCAAATAATTCATCAATCCCAAACATACCTAAATCAGTAGCTAAAATTTCTTGAATTGGCCCTTCAAATGCTTCAGCTTCTGTTAAACGATCTATTTCAGCTCCTAATTGTAGAATATGAAATACATCTCTTAATGAAAGAATTTTTTCTACTGAATCATAACAATCTTGATAGGCAATATCAGGATTCCATTTTCCTTGTTGACTAAATGCAATTTCTGCAATATCAGATACTTCAACACCTCTTTTTTTAAGAATTTCAATATTCATTCTTAACATCTCTGGTCTTGAAAATAAGTTTTTATCTCTATTCATATGATTTCTCCTTTTTTATATGTATATATAAAAAGCTTCCTAATACTATATTATAACATAATTATAACTTTTAATTAAGTTTAATCAAATTTCTTCCCTAAAATTAGCAGTGCTTTACCTATGCCATTCATAAAATCATTAATCTTCATTCTTTTCTTTCCTTGAAGTTGAACTTCCTTCAATATTATTAAACCATTCAATGTTTGAATATAAACACCATTTTTATTGATTTTTACTACTTCACCAATATTTTTATTAAGATTATCTTTAACTGCTTCTACTTCATATAGTTTTAATTTTAACCCATCTATGACACAATAAGTTAATGGCCACGGATTAAATCCCCGAACATGGTTTCTTATATCAATAGCGGGTAATTCAAAGGATATTTTTTCTTCTTCTGGTTTGATATTATATGCAAATGTAACTTTATTAACATCTTGTTTCACTGGTATAATTTGATCTATTTTATCTAATGTTTCAATTAGCAAATCACTACCTATTTCAGAAAGTTTCTTTTCTAATGTTTTTACGTTATCGTTTTCACTAATCGGTATTGCTTTTTGAGATAAAATATCTCCTGAATCCATTTTGTTAGCCATAAACATAATTGTGACACCAGTTTTTGAATCGCCATACTGTATCGCTCTATGCATGGGCGATCCTCCCCTATATTTAGGTAATAAAGAGGCGTGAACATTGATTGCTTGATTTTTAGCATGTTGTAAAACTATTTCAGGAATCATTTGTCCGTATGCAGCAACAATGATAAAATCTAGATCTAAATCTATTATTTTTTTGTAATCATTTTTTATATTGATTGGTTGAAATACTTCAATTCCTAATTCTAATGCTTTTTCTTTAACTTTTGTAGGAGTTAAAATCCTTTTTCTTCCTACGGGTTTATCTGGCTGTGTAACAACCAATACAACATCATATTTATTATTTAAAGCTTCTAATATTGGAACTGCAAATTCCATACTACCCATAAAACATACTTTCATATTTTCACCTACCCAATATTTACATAACGATCTATTGATACATAATTATCATCTATCTGATAATTATCTAATACATGATGTAATATTTCATTTAAATTACCTAATTCACGATATTTAATCATGATTTCACAGATGTATCTATTGTTAATTCTTTTAACAATAGGAACTGCTGGTCCAAGAATTATTGCTTGATTGTTAAGCTTTCTCTTCATAAACTTAACAATCTCAATTCCGTTATAGAATACATCACGCATATTACTACCAAATACAGTTAATTGAATCAAGAAGTAATATGGAGAATATTTAGCTATTCTTCTAATTCTCATTTCATGTTCATAAAAGCCTAAATAATCATTATTATATGCATATTTTATTGCATAGTGATCTGGATTAAAGGCTTGGATAATTACTTTTCCTTCTGTATCTCTTCTTCCTGCCCTTCCAGATACTTGCATGATTAGTTGAAATGTTTTTTCACAAGACCTAAAATCAGGACTGTATAAATTATTATCTGCTTGTAAAATACCTACTAAAGTAACTTTAGGAAAATCTAACCCTTTAGCTATCATCTGAGTACCTAATAAAATATCTCCTGATTCTTCAAATTCATGCAATAATTTTTCATGAGCATTTTTTCTTCTTGTTGTATCATTATCCATTCTAACAATTTTTGCTTTTGGAAATAATTCACTAAGTTCATGCTCAATTTTTTGAGTACCACTACCCATATATCTTAATTCTTCTGACCCACATTTTTTACATTTATGAGGTATTTTTTCTTCATGACCACAATAGTGGCATTTTAATGAATGAGTGTATTCGTGATAGGTTAAAGATATATCACATTTTTCACAAGTAAATACATAACCACAATTTCGACAAATGATAAAATTAGAATGTCCTCTTCTATTTATTAGAAGAATAACTTGTTCTTTTTTATCAAGTCTATCACTTATCTGATTCTGTAATTTGATTGAAAAACTAGAACTATTTCCGCTGATGAACTCTTTTTTCATATCAACAACTTCCAGTTTAGGCATTTTAGCATTTAGAGCTCTATTCTTTAGAGTTAATAACTCATAATAGCCTCTAGCTTGTCTTGCATAAGAATCAATATTTGGCGTAGCTGAACCTAATACCATGACAGCTTTAAAATGTTTAATTCTTCGTTTTAAAACATCCACAGCATAGTAATTAGGTTGATTGTCTTGTTTATAGGTTGATTCATGAGACTCATCAACAATTACTAACCCTAAGTCTTTAACTGGAGCGAAACAAGCGCTTCTAGCGCCAACAATAATATTAGCCTCATTTCTAGCGATTCTACGCCACTCATCATATTTTTCTAAAGTGGATAATCCCGAATGTAACACAGCTACATCATTACCAAATTTAGCCTTGAACCTAGCCATCATCATTGGTGTTAAGGATATCTCTGGAACTAAAAATATAACGGATTTGCTAAGTTTTCTTGTTGCTTCTATTGCTTTTAGATATATTTCTGTTTTTCCTGAGCCAGTAACTCCATGTAAAAGAAATATTTTCTCAGTTTCCAAGCTTTCTGTAATTTTGTTATAAGCTATGGTTTGTTCCTCGTTTAGAGTGATATCTTTATTTACAACCTCAAAAAGATTACTTACTTTACGATATATATTTTTATGAAAACTGTTTAAATATCCTTTTTTTTCAAGCGTATTTATTACTGAAATAGTTAATTTCAAGTCTTTTCTTGTCTGAATCAATTTTTCAGTATAATCTTTTTTTGTCTTCAGGTAGTCTATAACTTGTAATTGTTTTTCAGTTACATTTTCAATTGGTTTTTTCGTAAATTTGATATATTTAATTCGTAAATCTTTATTTCTTGATTTAATATCATATATTTGTTTTATAGAAGATTTTTTAATTTCTTTATGAACCAATGAATACAAATTACTGTCTATAGATTCGAATAAAATTTCATCGGAAAACTCAAAATAAGATAATAATTTTTCATCTAATTGTTGTGGATTGATTAATTTAATTTTAGGTTTATAAACTACTTTTAATGCAGCAGGTAACATTGTTTCTAATATTTTAATTAACAATGCACTTGTTTCTTCTTTAATTTGTTTAGCAAGATCAATTAATTCTTCTGTTAAATAAGACTCTATGTCAATTACTCTTTCTATCTCTTTTAAAGTTTTAGAGTAATCACTTTTTTCTTTTATCTCTAAACAAAACCCCATAATTTGTCTATTACCAAAAGGCACAATTACCCTTGTGCCAACTTCAATCATATCTATGAATTTTTGAGGGATTTTATAGTCAAATGTTTTGTCTACATTTTTTGACTTAATATCTACAAGTACTTTAGCAATCATTCTATCCCTCCTTACAAATAATTATAACATTTTTATATATTCTAACAAAGATAGAATAACATTTTTATAATACGGTAATATAATTGCATAAGAAAAGAATATAAGATATAATATGATTATCAAAATTACTAATTAGATTTTTGAAAGGATCAAAAATGGAAAAAATAGATACAACAAAAAATGAAATACTAATTTTTGCCTTGGGCGGGCTTGGTGAAGTTGGTAAAAATATGTATTGCTTTCAATACAAGGAAGAGATTATCATCATTGATTCAGGGTTGTTATTCCCTGATGAATATTTAATGGGTATTGATTATGTGTTACCTGATTATTCATACTTGATTGAAAATCAAGATAAAATCAAAGCACTAATCATTAGCCATGGCCATGAAGATCATATTGGTGGTATTCCTTTTTTAATTAAACAAGTCAATATCCCAGTGATATATGCTTCTGGCTTAAGTCATGGTTTAGTAAAAAATAAATTAGATGAGAAGGGTAGTGTTCCTGTAAACTTACAAGAGTATAAAGAAGACGACATTATTAGTTTTAAGAATTTTGAGATTTCCTTCTTTAGAACAAATCATTCAATCCCTGATTCATTTGGTATTAGATTAAAAACTCCAGTAGGAAGTGTCGTTCATACTGGCGACTTTAAATTTGATTTTTCTCCAACAAGTCTAGATACTAATTATCATAAGATAGCTAAAATAGGTGAAGAAGGTGTAATCTGCTTATTATCTGATTCAACTAACGCTGAGCTTGAAGGTTTTACTACTAGCGAAAAAGTTGTAGCTGAAACAATTAAAGATATGTTTAAAAATATTGAAGGAAGAATCATTATTTCTACTTTTGCATCAAATATACATAGAATTCAGCAAATCGTTGAAGCTTCAGTATTAACCGGAAGGAAGATTGCTGTATTTGGTAGAAGCATGACTAGAAACATTGATGTTGGATATAAATTAGGCTATATAAAAGCTCCTAGAGGAACTTTTCTCTATACAAGAAACAACAAGAGTTTTAACACAGACAAATTGACAATTCTTTGTACTGGCTCACAAGGTGAACCATTAGCTGCACTTACTAGAATTGCTGGTGGTACTCATAGACAAATCTCATTAAAACCTGGAGATACTGTAGTGTTTTCATCATCTCCAATTCCAGGCAACTTAGAATCAGTGAATCGAACTATTAATATGTTATACAAAAAAGGAGCTAATGTAATTACTCAATCTCCATTTGCAGATGTTCATGCATCAGGGCACGGTGGTCAAAGTGAATTAAAGTTAATGCTAAAACTGATGAAACCTAAATACTTTATGCCTATTCATGGTGAATATCGCATGTTAAAAATTCATTCTGAATTGGGTATTGATACTGGCGTATTGCCTGAAAATACTTTTGTACTGGAAAATGGAGATGTTTTAGCTATTGATGAAGAAAAAGCATATGTTAAAACTAAAGTTAAAACATCAGATGTTTATGTTGATAGTGAATCAATCGGTGAAGTTGGATCTTTAGTTATTAAAGACAGAAGAGAATTATCTGATGATGGTTTATTGTCGGTCATAATTACTGTCGATAATGAGCACAAAGAAGTGATCTGTTCTCCTAATATTATAAGCAAAGGATTCATCTATATTGATGATTATCAACAAATGATTAAAGATATGCAAGAAATAATCCTTACATCAGCTGACAAATATTTAGATTCATCTAAGAAAATTAATATCAATGGAATGAAAAATGATATTTCAAGACAATTAAAAATTTATGTACAAAAGAAAACAAATCGTACACCAATGATTATGCCTGTAGTTATGGTATTATAAAACAAATGATGGGAATATTCCCATCATTCTTTTTTAAATTCAATTTGAATTTTATTATTACAAATATCCTTAAAATAATTAAAAATTTCTTTTGTTACCAATGCGTCTTCTAATGCATCATGTTTTTGATCACTTAAATCAATATCGGAATACAAGTTATATGCATTAAACAACCCTATATCATTTTTTAAACTAAAGTATGTTTTATGTAAATTTAATAAATCAACAAATTGCATTGACTTTGTAAAGTTTTTAAGTCGATGTATTTTGTTAAGTTTGTTTAACTCTAATTGATCATTTTTACCCCAGACAAAAACCATAGGATTGTATTTATGCTCAATTTCTCTAAATTGTTTATAGAAATCATAATACTCGATTCCACCATCGATGTTATCCTGAGTAATGTGCAAAAATTTTATTGTTCTTAGTGATATTTGAGGAAATAGTTTAGGCTTGATATAACTTGAATATCTAAGTATTTCCTGCCCCTTACTATCTATTAAAACATAACCGACCTGAATGATTTCAGATGTAAATGTTTGATAGTTTGTATATGGTGGCATGCTCATTTCAAAATCAATAAATAATTTATATTTTTTTCGATTAACAATTCTTCTTATTCCTGATTTAATTATAGATATATCATAATATACTTTAGGGTTATTTTTGTTAGGTGATAATACTTTTTCAATATTAATAATATTCTTAACTTTATACCCTTTATAATATCTTGAGTTTTTACTTACAGTAATAAAGACATACATTCCTTCAGTAAAGTAGATCATAAAATGTTTAAACATCCCTTTACTCATATAATAGAAATTAACTTTTTTTCTGTTTTTTATAGCAATGATTCTTTTGTCTTCTAATACTCCATGTAAAATCCCGAATACTTGTTCTTCCATTTAATCACCAAATGTATTATATCATATATATTATTTTTTGTTTTTATCTTTTAATGCCATATAAATATTATTAATTGCTTCTTCACTGATTTTTAATGCTTTAAGTTCTTCTCTGGAAGCATTTTTTATGTTTTCTAAATTCTTATATTTTTTTAATAACTTTTCTTTTGTTGCTTTACCTACCCTTGGTATTGTATCTAAGATAGATGCATAAACCTTTTTATTAGATACACTATGATGAAAACTGATCGCAAAACGATGAACTTCTTCTTGTATTTTATAAAGTAACGAATAGATATTACTCCTTTTGTCTAAAAGTATTTCTTTGTTTTCACTTGTAATAATTGATTTTGTTTTATGATAATCATCTTTTTTTAGTCCAATTAGTTTTATATTTAAATTTAAATCTTTTAGTATCTCTTTGGCTGCGTTTACTTGTTGGATTCCTCCATCAACTATAATTAGATCTGGTTTTTCTAAATTTTCAATTAATACGTTCTGATATCTTCTATATATTACTTCTTGCATCATATGATAATCGTCACTAGAATCAATGGTCTTTATTTTATATTTTCGATATTGTTTTTTATCTGGTAACCCATTTCTAAATACAACCATCGCTGATACTAAATCTTTGCCTGAAGTGTTTGAATTGTCAAAAGCATCAATTCTTATAATTGATTTCATATTTAGAAGTTTTTCAAGACCAGATATGGCACCAATGGTTTTGTTCTCCTTTTTTAAAAATGTATTTAAATTATTATTCATATAATTTTCTGCATTTTCTTTAGCCATATTAAGTAACTTAAGTTTTCTTCCTCTTTGAGGTGTAAATATTACTTGGCCTAACACGTCATTTAATACAGTATAATCATATCCTTGAGGCAAGATTATTTCATTTGGTATTATATTGTTTTTATAATACTCGAATAAGTATTTATATAATATTTCTTCTGGGTTCATAAAATATGAAAATAACTTTGAATTGGAAAATAGTAGTCTTCCCTGCCTCATAAATAGTATATTGATAGTAATATAATGATCATATGCAACAAAATTTACGATATCTCTATCTAATTTATCATTAAATACAACTTGTTGTTTTTCGGTAGTTTTTATAATCGATTCAATTAGTTCTTTATATTCATTTGCTTTCTCGAATTCAAGATTTTTTGAATGTTCTTCCATCTTTTCTTTGTATAAATCTATATATTCTTTAGTATTTCCGGACAAGAAACTTCTTACTTTTTTTCTCATCTCTCTATAAATTTTAGTATCAACTTCGTATTCACATGGACCAAGGCATTGTTTTATAAAGTAATATAAACATACTTTTTTTGGCATCTTATCACATTTTCTAAAAGGAAAAATTAAATTAAGTGTTTTTAATGTTTGTCTAGCCGATTTTACATCAGGAAATGGACCAAAACAGTTTTTATGGTTTTTTTTAATATTTCTAGAGATTTTTAATCTCGGATAAAGTTCATCAGTTATCTCGATATATGGATAAGTTGTATCACTCATAAACTGAATATTATATTTTGGTTTATACTTCTTTATCTGATTAATTTCTAGAAGTAATGCTTCTTTTTCACTAGAAGTTATTATATATTTAAAATCTTCTATCTCTTTAACTAATCTAGTTGTTTTTTCATCATGCACACCAACAAAATAAGAACTTACTCGATTTTTTAAGTTCTTTGCTTTACCAACATATATAATTTTATCTGATGTATCTAACATCTGATATGTTCCAGGTTTATTTGGAAGCTTATCGATTTTGTTCTTAATTGTTTTATTCATAGTCAAATTATAACAAATGGTATTGTTACTTGCAATTAAAAAGAAAAAACTTCTAAAATTAGAAGTTTTTACTTAATTGATTTAATTAGATCATCAATACGTTTTCCTTTTTCATAAGTTTCATCAATTTTAAAAACCAATTCTGGAATTTTACGCATTTTAACTCGATGAGCTATTTGATTTTTGATGTAACCATTTGCTCTATTTAATGCATCTTGCGTTTTTTTAATTTTTGATTCATCACCATATACTGAGTAATATACATACATATATGATAACTCATTAGTAATTTTTACATCTGTAACCGTTAAAAAGCCTAAATTATCTTTAACATCATTCCGTAAAATATCAGTTACAACTCTTTGAACAGTAGTTTCTAAATGTCTAACATTAGCCATTTCCTACACCT
>CAZZPD010000008.1:0-31397 GCA_964655885.1 uncultured Candidatus Izemoplasmatales bacterium
ATATTCAACATACAAATTTATGAAAAAAATGAAAAAAGATGTTGTTGTTTGTAAATCTAATGGAGCTTATCTTGTAACACCAAGATGGGCTAGATCTAGAGTTAGAAGAGGATTAATAGAAGTTAATTTTTATACACTATTTAAAGGCGAAGAAATCGCTGATGTACCTTTAGAAGAAATCGAAAATAAGATTAAAGAAGCAATAAAATTCAATGATTTTGATTGGAACAGAGTAAAAAAACATAATTATGGATTTAGAAAAAGAGCTGAAGGTGTAGAAAGATTTATGTATATTTGCCCTAAATGTATGGCTCATCAAACTTTATCTACAAAAGGCAACAAAATATATTGCGAAAATTGTGGTGAAATAGGAAAATTCAATGATTACGTTTTATTAGAAAATATGGAATTTGATAATCTAATTGAATGGGATAAATTGCAGAAAACAAAATTAGATGAATTATCAAAAATTGAGTTATTTAGTACAGGTATTCTTTATCAAGTTGATACAATTAAATATAAAGGTAATAAACTTGGTAAATCAAATATGTCATTAAAGGATAATATTTTTGAAGTCAAAACAGAAAAGAATGAATATAGTTTTGTTCTTGAAAAAATTAAAGGCTTAACATTAACTAGAAAAGATGAAGTTTCATTTGATTATGAAGAGGAAACATATTTTATTAAAATGAAGGACCCGATGTTATTCTATGATGTAATAAAATATAAAATGGAGGCGATGATTTAATGGATGGATGGGAAATATTGATTTATTTTCTTTTTATGGGAGTATTACTATTTATTGGAAAGATATTAAAAACAAAATTACCTTTCTTAAATAGAATTGTACTACCTACAGCTTTACTAGGCGGGACATTAGGGCTTATTTTTTCGGATGTATTTATTAGAGGGTCCTATACACTAGATAAAGATATTATGACTAATATTGTTTATCACTGCTTAGCTTTAGGTTTTATTGCTTTAACACTTAAACAGAATAAGGCTAAAGGTAATAAAAAGATATGGTCAACAGGAATGCTTATTACTAGTACTTATGCTTTACAAGGTTTCTTGGGTATTTTAATAGTAATGTTATTCTTCAGTGACAAATTTATTGGAAGCGGTATGTTACTAGCTTTAGGATTTGGTCAAGGACCAGGTTTGGCAAACAGTTTTGCTAATATGTGGTCAGCTTTATTAGGCTCAGGAGTATCACTTGGAGTTAGTTATGCGTTTTTAGGATTTGTTGTTGGTGGTACTGTAGGGGTTTTACTAATTAATATTTTATCTAAAAAGAAAAAGATTGAAAAAACAAAGAGATATTATGATGAACCTATTCAAACACACAACATTGAAGTAAAAACTGTTAAAGAAGTAAGTGTTATGGATGGGATAACAATTCAAATTGTTATTATCTCAATCATCTATTTCTTAGTATGGGCAACATTGTATTTCTTAAATGGAATTTTAACAACTGAAGCTGGTGGAACTATTGGAGACACAGTTTATGGTTTATTAAAAGGATTTAACTTCATCATAGGTATTTTCTATGCTTTAATATACAAAATAATTATCAAAAAAATAGAAAAAGCTGGAAAAAATATGGATTTCATGACAAACGATTATGTTTTATCAAATCTAAGTTCTTTATTCTTTAACGTTATGATTTGTGGTGCAGTTTTAACAATTAAAATTGATTTCATAAAAGAATATGGACTATTATTACTTGTTATAGCTACAATTGGAGCTATTTTCACTTTAACTTATTTAAGAGTGATGACAAGAAGAGTTTATCCAGAACATAAGGATGAATATTTTGTTGGTTTATTTGGTATGTTAACTGGAACTGCTTCAACTGGTATAGCGCTTTTAAAAGGTTTAGATAGAAATTTAGAAACTCCAGTTGCAGAGGAATTAGTACTAGGATCAGGAACAGCGATTACAATAGCATTACCTTTATTTGTGTTCTTGATGTTACCATCTATGGGATATGATGTTGTAGATGGAGTTTTAATAGGAGCAAATTCAAATAAAGTTTTATTTGAATATATTGCTCTATTTGGCTGTTTATTGTTTGTTTTAGTAATGATTGCTATATTATTATTAAGAAGTAGAAAAGAAGCTAAGAAATAGATATATTACTATATCATTTTGAATATTATTTTGATTATGGTATTATAATTTTAAGGAGGAAGTTATTATGAATATTTATTATTGTAAACATTGCAAGAGAATTTGTTATACTTACCCTGTAGATTCAACATTAGTATGTTGTGGCGATGAAATGACTTTATTACAAGCTAAAACTGAAGATGTTGGTAATGAAAAACATTTACCAGTAGTTGAAAAAATAGCTGAAAACAAAATTAGCGTTAAAGTTGGTTCAGTGACACATCCAATGTTAGAAAATCATTGGATTCAATGGATTTTTATTGAAAATGGAGACAGATATTTGATTAAAACATTTAACCCTGGTGAAGAACCAGCTGCGGAATTTGATGTTGATTTATCAAAACCTGTTAAAGTTTATGAGTTCTGTAATATACATGGATTGTGGATGACAGAATTTAAATAAAAATAAGCAAAAAAAAGCTAAATTTTATTTAGCTTTTTTTGTTTGTTGCATTATGTAATGTTATATAGTAAAATCATATGGAGGAGGTTTGATATATTTGGATATTTTAGAAGCGCTTAAATATTTAATCCTTGGATTAATTCAAGGTATTACAGAGGTTTTACCAATATCATCAAGCGGACATGTAGAATTTTTTAAAACATTTTTTGATTTACAAAAAGACGAAGGATTACTCTTTTTAATCCTTGTAAATACCGGATCATTATTAACTTTCGTAATAATATATTTTAAAAAGATTATTGAATTAATCAAAGATTTTTTTACATATATTTTTAAGAAAGATTCAAGTGAAAAGACTTATAAAAATTTTATTTTAGCTGTAAGAATAGCACTTGCTTCAATACCGATTGGGATAGCTGGTCTTTTCCTAAAGGATTTCATAGATGATTTTATTTTAGGTCAGTTTAGAATGTTATTTGTGGGAGTTGGTTTCTTGTTATCTGGGTCAGTATTATTTTCTATTAGGGAAGTTAGAATAAAAAAAGGAAAAACACTGATTAATTGGACTGACACAATATTAATTGGTCTGGCTCAAGCGGTAGCGATTTTTCCTGGTGTTTCAAGAAGTGGTATGACCAGTTCAACAAGTATTAAAAGAGGCATGGGAATTGACTCAGCTTTAAACTTTTCATTCTTGCTTTATATACCAGTTTCATTTGCTGCTATTTTATTAGATATCAACAGCATTCACGAAGATGGATTAGGGCTTATAAGTGACTGCTATATTGTCTATTATTTATTAGCTTTTATTGGCGCAGCAGTAGCAACATATTTTGCTTATAAACTCATTTTTAATATCTTTAAAAGTGGGAAATTAAAATATTTTAGTTACTATTTATTTGTTATAGGAATTATTTCAATTGTGTATTTTATATATAAGGGTTAAGTAATTATTTATAGATATATATTGTCTGCAATGTTGTTTTAAACCAGTCATTGTTATATAATATATTTGATATAAATTACTATGAAGAGGAGAAATTTATGAACGAATTAAATCAACAACAATTTGTTGAAGAAGAAGGGATGACTTTACAAGAATTATTTAAAATAGTTTGGTTAAATAAATTTACAATTGCATTTATTACACTCTGGGTAGCTGTGATTGGAATTGTTTATACTTTTGTAGTCATCCAACCTGAGTATACTGCAGAAACATCATTAATGGTTTCAATTGATTATGAGGCAGCAGGTATTACCGAATCATCAGCAATATCTATTGGTCAAAATTTAATTAATACTTATAAAGAATTTGTTATTTCTGATAAGGTTTTACAAAGTGTCATTGATGATATTGATGGATTACCAGCGGGGTTTTCAACAAAAAGTTTAGAAAATCAAATTACAATATCTACTACTTCAGGTGTTTTACTAATTTATATAAGTGTTGAAAACGAAAATCCAGAATTAGCTCAAGAGATAGCGAATACATTAGTGAATAATTCTATAGAAATCGCAAACGATGATGAAGTGGGATATATTCTATTACAAAATAAATTAGATGTGTTAGATACCGCTAAACTCCCTACAGAACCATCATCTCCAAATAAATTTTTAAACATTGTGATTAGTGTGCTTCTTGGTGGGATTGTTTCGTTAGGTTATGTATTTGTTAAAGAATTATTCAATAATAAATATCAATCTTCCGCTGAAATGGAAAAACATCTTGGTATAAAAGTAATAGCCGCAGTTCCAGGAACAATTAAAGAAAGAAAAGTGGTGGAATAGATGGAATTTTTTGGATATAGAAATGTAGTAATTGAAGATCCTAATTCACCTGAATCAGAAGCATATAGAAAATTAGAATTAAATATTAGAATGTCTAATTTTGATAAACCAGTTAAAGTAATTCAATCAACATCAGCTACACCGCAAGATGGGAAAACAACAACGGCTATTAATTTAGCAGCTGTTTATGCTGAAAAAGGAAAAAAAGTTATTATTTTAGACTTTGATTTAAGAAGACCTAAAATTCAAAGAGCTTTTCATAAGTCAAATGATGTTGGTTTTTATGATTTTGTTGTAGATGATAAAGATTATCATGATTTAATTATAAAAGATGAATCAGGAATTGATTTATTGCTTACAGGACATCATCTTTCTTATCCTCATATCGTATTACAATCTCAAAAGGTTATTAATATGGTTAATGAATTAAGAAAAGAATATGATTATATTGTAATTGATACGCCGCCAGTTTTAACTGTTACTGATGCTTTAGTTGCATCAAAGCTTGTTGATGGAGTAATTTATGTAGCAGCGTATAATCAGACAAAAAAAGACGATGCAAAAATGGGGCTAGAGCAGCTTCTTGAAAATGGAGCTAATATCATAGGTGGTGTATTAGCTAATATTGATGTTAGAAAGGCTCAAGGGGTATATGGTTATTACTATTACTCTAGCGAACAAGAAAAAAATAAATAAGAGGTGATTTAAGTGATTGATATTCACACTCATATTTTGCCAAATGTGGATGATGGATCACCTGATTTAGATACTTCTATTGATTTAATTAAAAACGAAATAAATCAGGGTGTTACAGACATTTTTGTAACACCCCATTATTATAAATATAGAGGTTATCTTTCATCTAGTGAACAGAATAAAAAAATATTTGATGAATTAGTAGATAAAGTTAATGAGTTAAACCTTAAGATTAACTTATATTTAGGTATGGAAGTATACTATACAATTGATATGTTAAAATTATTAGATGATAATACTTTATCAACAATGAATCATTCAAAATATGTTTTAATTGAGTTTTCGCTAAATAAAGAACTTGAAAGCATACCAGAAGCAATCAATAATTTAACCGCAAAAGGATATGTTCCAATTATTGCCCACCCCGAAAGGTACCCTTATTTAACTAACATTCGTGAATATGAATTCATTAAGAAAATGGGAGCTTTAATCCAAATTAATGCAAGTTCTATTAATGGATATTATGGTAGAAAAGTTAAGAAATTTGTTTTGAACTTAATTAAGAATAATTTAGTTGATTTCGTTGCTAGTGACATACACTCTTTTAGAACCAGTAAGTTATTAGATGCATATCATATAGTTAAAAAACAATTTTCTGAAGAAATTGCTAACAAATTATTTTTTAACAAATTATTTTGTGAGTAAAAAAACATTGATTTCTCACAGATTCTACATATAATTCGATTATAATTATTACAATTCAATATATGATTCTTACCCCCTGCCTAAAGAAGATATATTGAATTTTTCTTTGAAAGGAATGTGATGCTAATATGATAAATAAGTATGTTTTAGTTGTTGATGACGAGTATAGATTAAGAAGACTCGTATCAGATTTTTTGAAAAGAGATGGCTACAGAGTAATTGAAGCCGCAGATGGAGAAGAGGCTTTAGATATACTATTTGAATCAAATCAAAAAGTTGATTTGGTTGTTTTAGATGTGATGATGCCTAAATATGATGGTTGGTATGTCTTAGAAAGAATCAGAGATTATATGAGTGTACCGGTGGTTATGTTGACTGCTAGAAGTGACGAATATGATCAATTAAAAGGATTTAAATTAGGCGCTGATGATTATGTTACAAAACCTTTCTCACCTAGTATTTTAATAGCTAGAATCAATAAACTGCTTAAAAAAGACAAACAAATTCACGAAGAGATTGATTTTGGTAAAATTCATATGGATTTAGCAGCTAGAGAAGTTTTTATTGATTCAGAAAAAGTATCTTTAACACCTAAAGAATATGAGTTATTAAAATTTTTTATTGATAACAAAGGGATTGCATTATCAAGGGATAAGATATTAAATGCAGTATGGAATTATGATTATTTTGGGGACTTAAGAACTGTAGATACACATATTAAACAGTTAAGAGCTAAACTGGGAAACTATTCATATTATATCTCTACTGTTAGAAGCATAGGGTATAGATTAGATTCGGAAAATGAAATCATCGATTAGATCGAAGTTATTCCTTCTGGTTTATGGCTTAATTTTAGCTTTTATAGCAGGACTAATACTTCTTAATAACTCATTTTTAGAGAATTACTATATTAGAAATAGAGAGGCTTCCTTAGTAGAAGCTTTTTACGAAGCGATTAATTATGATATTGAATCAGATGATTTTGTATATGATATTCAAGAAGTAGAAAAAAAATACAATTTAAATATTCAAGTTTTAAAACAAATAAATGAATTTGATTCAGACTATGTGTGGCAAGGATTTGAGGAGCTGCCTTTAATCTATGAAAGATTATACGGTTTATCTCACAATATATCTAATAGTATAATTACAAAAATTATATATGATTTCAATCAAGGAACTTTAAATGAGGATTCAAATTACGCTGAAAGAGTTGAGATGTTTGATAGTGAAAACACTGCTTATCTTGTAGATATACAATCTGAATTTAATGTAAACAGTCAAAATTCAAATATTATTGGATTGTGTGTTTCTGTGCCACAAGAAGATGTAGGAGATGTGTTTTATTTACTTTCAATTTCATTTCAATCAATCGAAAGTAGTATTAAAATATTTAATTCATTTACTATCATTGTAGGATTCTTCTTTATGGTTTTAGCGTTTATTACAATGTTCTTTATTAGCTACACTTTTACAAATCCAATTTTGCAAATAAATAAAATAGCAGAAGAAATAACAAATTTAAATTTCAAGAATAAATTAAACATCAAATCAGATGATGAATTTGGTGATTTAGGAAACAGCATTAATAAGATGAGCGAGCAACTCGAACGAAATATTAATGAATTACAGAAGACTAATGATAGACTTGCTAAAGAGATTTTACATAAGAATGATGTTGATCAAATGCGTAGAGATTTTATAGCAAGTGCATCTCATGAACTTAAGACACCGTTATCAATGATTTTAGGATATACGGAAGCTTTAAAACTAGAAGATTTAGATAAAGAAACTAAAGAAGATTATATACACATTATCATTGATGAAACAGAAAAAATGAATAAATTAGTTAAAGACCTATTAGCGTTATCTCAAGTTGAATCAGGAACAGTAGAATTAAATCTGAAAGATATGAAAATTAATGATTTACTTAAAGACACAGTTAATTTATTTAGTTTAAAATTTAAAGAATTAGATATAAACGTAGAGGTAGATTCAATTGATAGACTAGTTAATTCAGATTATAATCAGTTACAAACAGTTTTAACTAACTTTATAAGTAATGCAATTAATTATGTTGATGAAAACAAAATCATAAAAATTAAAGCTGAACTTAATCAAAACAACTCAGTTAGAGTATCTGTATATAATTCAGGGACTCATATTTCTGAAGATGATATATCTCATATATGGGATAGTTTCTATAAAGCAGATAGGGCTAGAACTAGAAGTTACGGTGGTCAAGGATTAGGATTATCAATCTGTAAAACTACTCTTGAGTTACTGGGATACGATTATGGAGTCGCTAATAAAGATGAAGGTGTAGAATTTTATTTTGAAATCTATTTAGTATAAAAGAATTTTAAGGACTTATCATAAGTCCTTTTTTCTTTTAATCATTTGTAAAAGTGGTTAAATTATGTTAAAATTTTATTGTTATAAATTCTATACGGAGGCTAGTTATGACTAAAGGTAAAAGGTTATATAAGAAAGTAACTTCATTAAAAGTTTGGCAACTAATGTTATATGATACTTTAGCAATATGTTTGACATACGGTTTAGCTATAATGGCATTAACTTTAACCGATGTTTCTGAGTTTGATCATATTAGAGCTATTATTCTATTGCCGTTTGTTATCGTTCTAAAATTAATCATATATTTTCTGTTTAAGCTATATAGACTAGTACTTGATAATGTAGGATTTGATGAAGTATTTAAAATAGCTGTAGCTGTTGTTGTATCGAATGTCGCCGTAGCTATCATAACGATTATGATACCAGAGTTTGAATTTATACCAGAGATATATATAATCTTTACAACTGTGTTTGAAGTGTTTGTAATGATTTTACCAAGAATTATTAAAAAATTAATTAGGTATCTATCACCTAAAAAAGGGTATTTATCAGGTAAAAGAACATTATTAATTGGTGCAGGAGCTGGAGGAAAATTAGTTTTAGATGAAATACGAAATAATCCAGAGTTACTAAATAATCCGATTGCTTTCGTTGATGATGATGACACTAAAATAGGGAATATCATGTCTGGATATCCAATTTTAGGACCAATGGGAAAAATACCATATATTATTGATAGATACAATATTGAAGAAGCGATCATTTGTATTGCAAATATTACTGATTTAAGATTTCAAGAAATTATTCAAATTGTTGCTCAAAGACCTGTTACAATTAAACGTTTACCAAAATTTAAATCTTTAACAAAAGATAAACCAAAGCAATTACAAGATGTAAGAGTTGAAGATTTATTATCTAGAGATGTTGTTAGTTTAGATAGTGAAGGTATTGAAGAATTCATATCTGATAAAAATGTATTGGTGACTGGTGCTGGTGGCTCAATTGGTAGTGAACTTGTAAGACAAATTGTAAAATATAAACCTAAAAAAATATTACTATTTGACATATATGAAAATGGTGTATATGATTTACAAATGGAATTAAAACACATGATGACTAAAAAAATCATTGATACAGTAGATTTTTCAATACAAATTGGTTCTGTTTATAATCTAAAAAGAGTTGAAGAAGTATTTGATAATTTTAGACCAAATTTAGTTTTTCACGCAGCCGCTTATAAACATGTTCCTTTGATGGAGTCTTCTTCTAAAGAAGCAATAAGAACAAATATTCAAGGAACATATAATGTTTGTATAACCGCAGATAAATATGAAGTAGAAAAAGTGGTTCTTGTATCGTCTGATAAAGCAGTAAGACCAACCAACGTCATGGGCGCTACAAAACGATTTGCGGAAATGATTATTCAATGTATTAATTTCAAATCCAAAACAAATTATTCAGCGGTTAGATTTGGAAATGTACTAGGAAGTAACGGGTCAGTAGTTCCATTATTTAGAAAACAAATAGAAAATGGTGGGCCAGTAACAGTTACTCATAAAGATATTATTAGGTATTTCATGACTATCCCTGAAGCAGTTGGATTGATATTACAATCAGGAGCCTATGCTAAAGGTGGAGAGATATTTATTTTAGACATGGGAGATCCAGTAAAAATCTATGACCTTGCAGAAAAGATGATTATGTTATCGGGTATGAAACCTCATGTAGATATAAAAATCAAGGTTACAGGGTTAAGGCCAGGTGAAAAACTTTTTGAGGAGTTACTGGTTGATAAAGACAACGGAAATATAAAAACAGATAATGAAAAGATATTTATTGAAAAACTTTCTGACGAAAAAGACATCAACTGTGAAGTACAAGAAATATTAGAAGTTTTTGAGAACCATGATAACGGTTCTATTAAAGAATTAATCAAAAAACATGTACCATCATATACGATAAAAAAATAAGGGCAGAGACTGTCCTTGTTCTTTTTAAAATGAGGATTTAGTGTTATAATTATATAAGGTGATTATATGAATTTAGTAAAAGGCGATCAAATAAAATTAGACATAAGAAAACAAGGAATAAATGGCGAAGGAATAGGGTATTATAACAAAACCTTAATTTTTGTTCCTGGAGCGATTCTAAAAGAAACAGTATTTGTTGAAATTGAGGAAGTTTCTACAAATTTTGCTGTTGGTAAAATTACAGAATTTATTAGAGTTTCTAAAAAAAGAATTAAACCAGTTTGTAAATTCTATGATGAATGTGGTGGATGTCAGTTACAGCATATTGATTATAAAGAACAACTTAAAATAAAACAAAGCCTTTTAAAACAAGCGTTAAGAAAATATACGAATATAGATGTTGATAATCTAGAAATTAAAAAAACAAAAGGGATGGAAAATTTCTACAATTATCGCAACAAATCACAAATGCCATTTAAAAACACTAATTTCGGATTAGCATTAGGGTTCTATAAACCTGAATCAAATCATTTTGTTTATGTTGATGAATGTATTAATCACCATGATATGATTAATAAGATTAATAATTTATCATTAAAATTATTAAGAAAATACGATTTTAAAGCCAACGATAACAGATATAGAAATGGATCACTATACTATTTAGTAACTAGATATTTAGAAAAAACAAATAGTGCTTCAGTAACATTTGTAGTAGATGAATTCAAAGAAGATCTAAATAAAGTAGCTATTGAATTGATGAAGGAAAACCCAGTGATTAAATCAGTTTCTTATTCACTAAGAAATAGAAAAAGTAATTTAGTTATTTCTAGTAAGGTAAATATGATAGCCGGAAGTAAGTTTATAGATGAAAAATTTGATGATTTAAGCATTAAAATTTCGCCTGATGCTTTCCATCAGCTTAACTCAAAACAAATGGAAGTGTTATATGATTTAATGCTCAAAACGGTTGAGTTAAATGATAAAGCAATTGTATTTGATTTATATTCTGGAATAGGTATTACATCAATTTTACTAGCGAAACATGTTAAAAAAGTATATGGAATCGATTATGCTCATGCATCTATTAAAGATGCCATAGAGAATGCTAAAATTAATAAAATAAACAATATTGACTTTATTACAGGTCACGTTGAAGAACAATTACCTAAATTAGTTAAAATGGGTATTAAACCACATTTAGTTCTTCTGGATCCACCAAGAAAAGGGTTAGCTAAACCGGTGGTTGATGCTTTAAGAAAATCTAAACCAAAACAAATCATCTATATATCATGTAACCCTTCTACTTTAGCTAAAAATATAAGTGAACTAAATGATTTATATGAAGTTAAATCAATTCAGCCAATTGATATGTTCCCTAATACAGCTTCAGTTGAAAGTATTACATTGCTTAGTTTAAAATAGAATAGAAAGGATAATTTATTATGAGTAATAAAAGAGATTTTTCTACAGTATTAAAAGACTTGGGTATTGAGATTTATAATTCAGCAAAGAAAGAATATGATGCAGTTGTTAAAGGCGCGCAAAAGCAATTTACAAAAGAAAAATTAAGAAGAAGATTTAATTTAGAAAATCCGTATAAATTTGTTTTTATTGATAGCAAAGTAAGGATTAAAGTACTAGATTCTTTATTAGCTAGACATGCTAAAAGATATGATGAAGATGATATTTTAGTATTCTTTGGTACAACTGATGAAAACAATATTGAAAAAGGTCAAAGAATCAAAGACTTGAGCAACAATTCGGTTTATGAGACTTTAGAATTAATAGAAGTAAAAATCCCAGTAACAATGGATGATCAAGAAGTAGAGGTTCCTTGTACTGCTGTATATGGAAAATTGTTATGATGAAAGATGAGTTTGTAGAAATATATAAAAGATATATAAAAAGAGAAGGTTCTAAAGACCTTTTAGATTACCTTTTATCTAGTAAAAGTGATTTTTTTACTGCGCCAGCTTCAACTAGATATCATTTATCTAAAGAAGGTGGACTATTAGAACATTCATTAAATGTATATAAATGCTTAAAAGCATATATGGAAAGACCTAGAGTTAAAGATGTATATAAATTACAGGCTACTGATGAAACCATCGCAATTGTAGCTTTACTTCATGACATTTGTAAAGTAAATGTATATAAACAATCAATGAGAAACAAAAAAGACTCTACTGGCAAATGGGTTCAAGTACCTAGTTATGAATATCAAGATGAACTACCATATGGACACGGAGAAAAATCTGTTTATATTATTTCAGGATTCATGAAATTAAGTAGAGAAGAAGCGTTTGCGATTAGATATCATATGGGATTTTCTAATACTGATGATATCAGAAATGTAGGAGAAGCATTCGCTAGATTTCCTTTAGCGTTTGCTTTATCGACAGCTGATATGGAGGCTACATATTTCTTAGAGGAATAATCTACAAAGCATAAAAGGATTTAAGATGAAAAAGGTATTTAATTTAACAGAAGGAAATATATTAAAAAAACTTATACTGGTAGCTCTACCAGTTCTTTTAACGTCTATAGCCCAAATGGCTTATAATCTAACCGATATGTTTTGGGTTGGAAAAGTTGATGGGATTGGGATGGATGAATCCGCAGCTATCGCGGCTGTAGGGACTGCCGGATATCTACCTTGGCTAGCTTTTGGATTTATTTTAATCGCTAAAATAGGAACAAGCGTAAAAATTGGACATTCTGTTGGAGAAAACAAACATCATGATATTGATATATACGCAACAAACGGCTTATCTTTACAATTAATTTTTGGTTTAACTTTTTCAATACTTATTTTAATATTTCAGAGGCAATTCTTAAGTATTTTTCAAATTGAAGAACAATTAATTATTGATTATGCATTAACATATCTGCCAATTATTGGTGGATTCATGATTTGGCAATTCTTAGTTAATGGATTCACATCAATCAATGAGGGATTGGGTCAAACTAAATATAATTTAATGATTTTAGCAATAGGATTAGCTTTGAATATTGTTTTAGATCCGTTATTTATCTTGGTATTTAGATGGGGAATATCTGGTGCAGCAATTGCGACAGTTCTATCTCAATTCATCACGCTTTTATTATTTTATATTTTCTATAGATTACATAATCCTAATGTTAAAATATTTAATTTAAAAGATTTGGATATAACAGCAATTAAAAACATACTAAGAGTTGGGATACCAGTAGGGATTCACTCATTGTTATTTACTGCTATATCTATTTTTATCGCTAGATATGTTTATCGTTTTGGTGGAGATGTAATGAGTGCCCAGAGGATAGGAACACAAATAGAACAATTATCATGGATGATAGGTGGGGGATTCCAAACTGCGATCACTGTTTTTGTAGGACAAAACTTTGGTGCTAGAAAGTATGCAAGGATTAGGAAAGGTATATTTTATATTTCGTTAATACTTGTACCATATGCTATTCTAGTAGCTTCACTTCTATATTTTAAATCTGAAGCGCTTATGAAGATATTTGTGGATGATCCTATTGTTATATATAACGGTATGAGATATTTAAGAATAATTAGTTTAGCACAGATATTTATGATTTTAGAAGCGATAGGAGCGGGATTATTTAATGGATTAGGTAAAAGCTTTGTATCATCTGTAAATGGTATTGTTGGAAATCTATTAAGAATCCCTTTGGTTCTAATATTAATTAAAACATTAGATGAATTAGGAATATGGTGGTCATTAAATATTAGCTCTATATTTAAAGGATTAATATTGATTTTAACCACGATTTATATATTAACTAGATTAGAAAAATTAAAACACAAAAAATTAGTAACACAGGAAAGCATGGTGTAGTAAATGTTTAAAAAGTTTGTGAGTTATTATGGCAATCATAAAAAAGTCTTTTATTTAGACATGATTTCTGCATTTTTAATGTCAGCGATGGATCTACTATTCCCAATAGCTGTAAGAACAATTCTAGATGATTTTATACCAGACCAAAACTTAAAAATGATTATATATTTTGGTCTAGGATTACTAGCAGTATATCTTATTAGAGCTAGATTATCATTTTATGTAACTTATAATGGTCATATCATGGGCGCTTACATTCAAAGGGATATGCGCAAAGATTTATTTAAAAAATATGAAGAATTAGATTATGAGTTTTATGATGATTTTCAAACTGGCGTATTAATGAGTTATATTACTAATCACTTAAGAGATATATCAGAAATGGCTCATCATGTTCCAGAGGATTTGTTTATTTCAGGTATCATGTTTATAGGAGCGTTTATATATTTAAGCACAATTAATTTATTATTAACAGTGATTATTTTCTCTTTCGTTATTGTAATCGTTGTCTTCTCGTGGTGGAGAAGAAAGAAACTCTTAGAAGCTCAAAGAGGCGTAAGAAAAGTACATGGTGAGCTAAACTCTAAAATAGAGAACTCATTATCTGGTATTAGACTAACCAAAGCGTATAATAATGAAGATTTTGAAATCGATCGTTTTCAAGATGTTAATGAATCTTACGCAGAAAGTACAAGAGAAGCATATTTTCAAATGGGAATATTCCATGTAGGAAATGAGTTTTTCTTAAAAATGTTAAGCTTATTATTAGTAGTTGTTGGTGGTATATTTGTATATTTTAAGTATATTACTGCAATTGATTTATTTACATATTACATGTATATAGCATTCTTAACTACTCCAATTAATAGACTGATTTCAATGATGCAACAGATTCAACAAGGTATGGCTGGGTTTGAAAGATTCTATCAAGTTATGCAAATTGAGCCTAAAATTAAATCTGATAAAAATGCAATATTATTAACAAATCCTAAGGGTAGAATTATCTTTGATCATGTAAATTTTGCATACAATAATGGTGAATTACAGGTATTAAAAAACTTTAGTATTGACATTAAACCAGGAGAAAAAATCGGTCTAATCGGCGAAACAGGAGTAGGTAAATCTACAATATCAAAGTTGATTCCAAGGTTTTATGATGTTAATTCTGGTTCAATAAAAATTGATGGAGTTAATGTAAAAGACTATGATGTTTATTCATTAAGAAGAGCAATTGGACACGTTCAACAAGATGTATTTATCTTCTATGGGACAATAAGAGATAACATCCTTTACGGTAATCCAGATGCTTCAGATGATGAAATAATAAGCGCTGCTAAAAGAGCTAATATACATGAGTTTATTATGTCATTGCCAGACAAATATTCGACATATACTGGCGATAAAGGCGTAAAACTTTCAGGAGGACAAAAGCAAAGAATTGCTATTGCAAGACTGTTCTTAAAGAAACCAAAAATTGTTGTTCTAGATGAAGCAACAAGTGCACTAGATAATGTTACAGAACGATTAATTCAATCAGCTTTTGATGATTTAGTTAAAGAAAAAACTGCGATTGTAATCGCTCATAGATTGTCTACTATTGTTAATTCTGACAGGATAATTGTCTTAGGAAAAGAAGGAATAGAAGAGATGGGGAACCATCAAGAGTTAATGGAATTAAAAGGAATTTATTATAATTCATTGCAAGAGTAAGTATAGGAGATGAATAAGAATGGGTTGGTATATTTGGGTAATTATTATAGTAGCTGTATTATTAATCATATCAATAATAGGAGGGTTATTTGTTGCATTTAAAGTCGCAAAACCACCAAGAAGATCGTTACTTGACACAAGTATTTTAGAAGAAGAACTCAATCCTGGAATCATGGATTTTTATAAAAAATGTCTAACAAAGGAATATAAAATTAAAATAAAAGATGAACTTCTTTTACAAGCGTATTTCTTTGAAAATAACAAAAAAACTAACAAGTATATTGTCATGCCACATGGACACACATATACACATCATGGTATGTTAAAATACGCAAAAATGATGATGCAATATGGATACAACATTATTTTATATGATCAAAGATATCATGGTAATTCAGAAGGAAAATATACATCATTAGGATACAAAGAAAAAGAAGATTTATACGAAGTTATATCTGATACATTCAAAAAATATGGTAGTGATGTTTACTTAGGAACTTATGGAGAATCTATGGGTAGTTCAACTGTGCTTTCTGAAGTGCAATTTGATGATAGAGTTAAGTTTGTATTTAGTGATTGTGGGTTCACAGAGTTAAGTGATTTAGTAGGTGAATTCTTTAAGAAAATGAAATATTTGCCAAAATGGCCTATATTTTACATTTCAAGCTTATTTTTTAGAATAATTACTGGTTCATATTATTCTGGTATTTCGCCATATAAAGCGATTAAAGGCGTTAATGTGCCTATATTCTTTGCTCATGGTGAAGCAGATCAATATATCAATTATGAGCACACGCTTAAAATGTATGAATCATATAAAGGACCTAAGCAATTATTCATAGGAAAAAACGAATCATTTCATGCAGGTTCTTACTGTAAAGACACAGAAAATTACGAAGAATCTGTAAATGAATTCGTTAACAATTATTTAAAAAAATAAAAGTGAATATATATAGAATAACCTCTTTTTTAAACAACTGTATTTATGGAATTAAAAGAAAATATTGGAGAAAAATCAAAAAATGGAAACATATACATATGCCAGTAAAATAGGCAATATTAATATATCTATATATAATGAAAATTTGGTTAGTATATCACAAGCCAATGATTCAAAATATAAAAATAAACAAATAGATAGAAATAGTGAAATTGTAAGACAATTAGATTCATATTTTGATGGAAGATTGTACAAGTTTGACATACCATATATTTTAACTGGTTCTAAGTTTCAAAACGATGTTTTAAATGAAATTTCAAAGATAAAATACGGCGAAACAATAACTTATAAAGAACTCGCTATTAGAAGTGGTTATCCTAAAGCATATAGAGCTGTTGGAACGGTCTGTAAAAACAATAAATTACCTATTATCATACCTTGCCATCGAGTTGTTAGATCAGATGGTAAAATTGGTGAATATTTATTAGGAAAAGAAATAAAAAAGAGATTATTAGATATGGAATCAAATAATAATATATATTGACATTTATAAAGTAAGAAGTTATAATGTTAACACAAGCTAACATTGTAGCTTTTAATTTTTAAAACACTTGTTAACCACAGCTAACAAAAGGGAGTTTTTTACCATGACATTAAAAGAAATTTTACCTGGTCAATCATGTATTGTAAAACAGGTTTATGCAAATAATTTAAGAAAAAGAATTATTGATATGGGGATCATATCAGGTTCCAAAGTAACAGTTAAAAAAACTGCTCCTTTAGGAGATCCAATAGAAATTATGGTTAAGGGTTATTCTTTAACTTTAAGGAAAGCTGAAGCAAGAACAATTATTGTAGATAGAATCGAGGAGTAGTATGCTAAACATTGCTTTAATTGGTAATCCCAATTCAGGAAAGACAACATTATATAATGAGTTAACAGGAAGTAACCAATCGGTTGGGAACTGGCCTGGTGTTACTGTTGAGAAAAAAACAGGTAAATTACGTTCAAAGAATATTGATGCTAATATCATTGATCTACCTGGTATATATTCTTTATCAACAATTTCACTTGAAGAAGAAATCGCAGCTCATTATGTGACAGATAGAAAAATGGATTTAATCATTAATATTGTAGATGCCTCAAGTTTAGAGAGGAATCTTTTTTTGAGTTTGCAATTAATTGAATCAAAGATTCCTATGATTATTGCATTGAATGCAATGGACATAGTTGAAAAGAAAAAAGAGAAAATAGATTACAATGAATTATCAAAATTGCTTGGCGTAAAAGTGGTTCCAATTTCTGCAAGAAATAAGATTGGTATTGATGATTTAATCAAAGCTGTTGAAGAGTATGATTATGATAAAATTTACGAACCAATAAGATATAGTGATGAGATAGAAAAAACTATTGATGTGTTTAATAAATATTTAAAAGATAGATTTTTATCTTACAGATTTTTTGAAGATGGTATCAAAGCAATTGATAGTATTAAGATTGATAAAATGGATTTAACAAATCTATTACAAGCTTATTATGATGAAAGAAAAAAATTTGATTTAGATTTTGACATGATATTACCTGAGGCAAGATATAATCAGATTTTACAATTTGTTCAAGAAACGCATGTCAGGACAAATCCATTAAAAGAAACAGAAACAGATCGTATCGATAAAATATTAACGCATAAGGTATTTGGGTTACCAATATTTGGTTTGATTATGTTTGTAGTATTCTTTTTGGCATTTGGTCCTGTAGGTATTTTTATTACTGATCAATTTGGTTGGGTTTTAAATCAATTCTTTACTTGGATTATTAATGGAGTTGCTGCATTAGGTATGGCACCATATATATCCTCACTCATAACTAATGGAGTATTTGGTGGATTAGCAGCTGTTGTAGGATTCTTACCACAACTGGCAATATTATTTTTTGCACTAGCTGTTTTAGAAGATTCAGGTTATATGGCCAGAGCTGCATTTATCATGGATAGAGCTTTAAGAAGATTTGGTTTATCAGGAAAATCATTTATACCAATGTTAATCGGTTTTGGATGTTCAGTACCTGCAATGGCTAATACTAGAACGTTAGATAGAGATGAAGATAGAAAAATAACCACTATGATTATTCCGTTTATCTCTTGTGGGGCCAAAGCTCCAATATACGGAGTATTTGCTGGCGCATTATTTGGTGGAGGATCATTCTTAGTTGTGTTCTCTATGTATATCTTAGGATTAATCGTTGCAATCTTATCTGCAATCTTATTTAAGAAAACAATATTTAGAAGTGCAAAAGGAAATTACATTATGGAATTACCTGAGTATAGAATGCCAACATTAAGAAACATTCTATTGCATACATGGGAAAGATGTAAAGATTTCTTAGTGAAAGCAGGAACTATCCTTCTAGCAGCATTTATATTGATTTGGTTCTTTAGTTATTTTGGATTTGTTGATGGAACCTTTAGATTGTTAGATGAAAGTGAAATTGGATCTAGTTTACTTGGCTCAATAGGAAAATTTGTCTTACCAATATTAAGACCAATTGGATTTACTGATTGGCAAGCTACAGTAGCTATGTTAACAGGTATTGTTGCTAAAGAGTCTGTTGTAGGTACATTAGGTATATTATATGGAATTAATGGAGATGTGGTCCAAAACGGAACAATGCTTTACGGGGCGATACAAGCTAACTTCACTTCAGCTCAAGCATATGCATTTATGGTCTTTGCATTATTAAGTACTCCATGTATTGCTGCTGTATCAGCAATGAAAAGAGAGTTAAACTCATGGAAGTGGTTTATCTTCATTATTGCTTATGAAATGCTCGTTGCTTATTTTGTTGCATTTGTTATATTTCAGATTGCTAGTATTCCTATAGGAACTGTGTTAACTTACTTCGTTAGTGGAGTTGTAATTATTTTTGTTGCTATGATGATAAGAAAATACATTAAAAACAAAGGAAGAGTATGTGGTGACTGCGATAAATGTTCTAAAACTTCAAATTGTAGTTTACCTAAATATATAGAATTTAAAGAAGAATTAGATAATCAGGAAGGTGATGAAACTAGTGAATAACAAAAGATATTCAGAATCATTAGAAAACTATCTGGAGACAATATGCTTATTTGGTGGTGATAATGTTAAATCAGTAGATATTGCTAGGCATTTAAAAGTATCAAGAGCTAGTGTTAACAAAGCCATAAATACTTTAATTGATGAAGGGCTTGTAAATAAAGAACTTTATGGCGATGTATCTTTAACAGAAGAAGGAAAAAGAATCTCTAAAAACGTTTTGTGGAAACATAATATGTTACGAGAGTTTCTTATAGATGTTTTAAAAGTTGATCCAACCATCGCAACGAAAGAAGCTTGTGGGATAGAACACATGATTTCTACTGAAACAGCTAAAAAATTAGAGGATTTAATGAAAAAAATAAAGACAGAGAATTAAAATCTCTGCCTTTTTTTATATTGTTGTGTCTCTTTCAATCAGTTTTACATCAATATTTCGATCGAATGGTTCTAATTTTTCTTTATGAATTAATTTCATTAATGCAGTAACTGCATATTCGCCCATTTCTTTTCTTGATTGAGCGATTGTTGTTAATCTTGGTCTTAAAACATCAGCGATTTCAATATCATCAAAACCGATTACTTGTATATCTTCGGGTATCCTTTTTCCTGCATCTTTAATTGCTTGTATTGCTAGGATTGCAATATAATCTGAATCACAGAAAACGCCATCGCAATCTAAATTAGATTTAATGACATTATCTATATCTGAAGCACTAGGAGCTCTGAAGTCTAAATCATATGAAAAATTAAATATACTATTCTTTTCAAGTACCGATTTGAATCCTTTAGTTCTTTCCTGAACAGTTACTAAATCAGATGGACCACGAAAATGAATAATCTTTTTACAACCATTATTCACAAGTTTTTGAGCAGCTAATTTTCCTCCTAGAAAATTATTTGATTGAATGGATGGGATATCTTCAGCTAATTTATGATCGATTTCAACGATTGGAATATCTAGTTTTTTATAATCATCAATACGGTGAGTGTTAGATATCAAAATAATTCCATCGATATTATATTGATCAAATATTTTTAAGTATTTTGATTCTTTATCTGGATCATCTTGTGAATTACAAACCATTAAACGATAATTTAAATTCACTGTATAATTTTCAATGTATTCTAATAATTCCGCAAAATAGTACGAAGTTAAATGTGGAACAATCACAGCGATAATACTAGACTTCTTTTGGAATAAAGACCTAGCTAATTCATTTGGAACATAATTAAGTTCTTGAATTGCATCTAGTACTAATTGTTTTGTCTCTGAGTTTACATATCCTTTTTGGTTAATTACTCTAGATACGGTAGCCACACTTACATGAGCTTTCTTTGCAACATCTTTTATCGTTGACATGCTTATCACCTCTATATGTAACATTATACATAAAATTTCTATATTTTGATATGATACAGATGCATTTTATGTAAAACTTTACATAAAAGTTATCAAAAATACTTAATAAATGTTAAATTCTATGTAAAAACATGTAAACTATTCCATACGACAAGTTATGTGTAATCGATTTACATAATAAATATTTTATAGTAAACTTAAAATTGAGATAAATAATTAAATCGGAGGGCCTATGAAGAAAACAAGGATTAAGCTAAGAAATCTTGTTCTTTATCAAGTGTATGTTCGAAATTTTTCTGAAGCAGGAACATTTAATGAATTGATTAAGGATTTAGATAGAATAAAAAGCTTAGGCGTTGATATTGTATATTTACTTCCAGTACACCCAATCGGTGTTGAAGGGAAAAAGGGAAAACTAGGATGTCCATATTCAATTAAAGATTATAGATCGATTAACCCAGATTTAGGAACAATGGAAGATTTTAAAAAATTAATAGATGAAGTTCACCTTCGTAAAATGAAGATTATGATGGATATTGTTTATAATCACACTTCAAGAGATTCGGTTCTAAGAAATACTCATCCTGAATATTTCTTTAGAAATGAAAACAATGAAATCACCACAAAAGTCCCTGATTGGTCAGATGTAGTTGATTTTGATTATAAATCAAGTAAAGATTTATGGATTGAACTAACAGATATTTTAGTTATGTATTCAAAAATGGGCATTGATGGGTACCGTTGTGATGTTGCATCATTCGTTCCAATTGATTTTTGGAAATTTGCTAGAAAAGCAGTTGACAAAGTAAACAAAAACACCATTTGGTTAAGTGAATCAGTACATGGAGGATTCGTTAAATATATTAGAGACATTGGCTATAAATGCCACAGCGAATCAGAAATATATCAGGTCTTTGATATGGCATATGATTATGATATTGAACCATACTATCAAGCATATTTAAAAGGAGAAAGACCATTAAAAGATTATCTTGAAGGAATAAAGAGACAAGAAGAAATCTATCCAGAAAATTATGTAAAGATGAAAAACCTAGAAAATCATGATTTTGATCGTATTGCTAGCTATGTTGAACAAAATATAAACAAGATACTAAACTGGACAGCACTTAATTATTTTCAAAAGGGCGCAGTCATGCTTTATGCAGGAGAAGAATATTGTGCAGATATAAAACCTTCTCTATTTGAAAAAGAACTTTATAAAAAACACAAAGATATATCTGATTTTATTATCAAATTAGGCAAACTAAAGAAAAAAACAATCTTTGCTAAAGGAATATTTAATGTTCACATTCCAAAAGTTGATGGTGTAGCCTATAACACAGTAGAAAATGAAAAAGAGAAATATATAGGTATATTTAATGTTGGTCAAGTTGATTCAGAAATTTTCATTGACTTAGCTGATGGAAAATATAGAAATTATTTAACAAAAGGAATTATTACAGTAAAAGATTCTAAGATTAAACTAAAGAAAGACCCAATTATATTACATATCAAAAAGTAACGCAGATACTTTTTTCCGATATATTTTTATATATACAAGAAATAGATAGATAGAGTATTTAGAATTATAAGGTAAAAGATTATACATATAATCAAACATCTTATCATTTCATTTATCTATCTTTTTCTTTTGTAACTATGTTATAATTACTTAGAGGATGTGTTAATTTGAATCAAGAAGTAAATGTTATTGGCGCAGGATTAGCTGGATGCGAAGCAGCTTATCAATTAGCTAAAAGAGGCATAAAAGTTAATCTTTATGAAATGAAAAAAATATCAAAAACTGACGCTCAAAAGAGTGACTTTTTAGCTGAACTTGTCTGTTCAAATTCCTTAAGATCTAATGATGTATTAAATGCAGCTGGTTTAATGAAAGAAGAACTTAGAAAACTAGATTCTTTATTAATTAGGGCTGCAGATAAATTCAAAGTACCCGCAGGAAGCGCTCTAGCAGTAGATAGAGAATTATTTTCTCAATATATAACTCAAATTATGGAAGAAAATCCATTAATCAATGTCATCCATAATGAAGTTACTAAAATTGATCAATCTACTTATACCATTATTGCTAGTGGACCTTTAACAAGCGATACCCTGATGGATGACATAAAGAAATTTCTAGGAAATGATACGCTGTATTTCTTCGATGCAATAGCTCCTATCATTGAATTTGATTCAATTGATATGAGTAAGGCTTA
Organism: uncultured Candidatus Izemoplasmatales bacterium; assembly: GCA_964655885.1. GTDB lineage: Bacteria > Bacillota_I > Bacilli_A > Izemoplasmatales > Hujiaoplasmataceae > 4572-104. Next base: position 23,245 of record CAZZPD010000008.1, read on the forward strand.
TTTTAAATCTAGATATGATAAAGGCACACCAGATTACATAAATTGCCCTATGACAAAGGAAGAATATGACCTTTGGTATCATGAAGTTATCAATGCAAAACTTGCTAAAATCAAAGATTTTGAATTTAAAGTGTTTGAAGGGTGTATGCCATTTGAAGAAATGGCTAGACGAGGATACCAAACGCTTTTGTATGGCCCAATGAAGCCTGTTGGGTTAGAAAAAGATGGAGAAAAAAGACCATATGCAGTAGTACAATTAAGACAGGATAATCTTAGAAAGAGTTTATATAATATTGTTGGATTTCAAACGCATTTAACTTTTTCAGAACAAAAAAGAATCATCAGAATGATTCCTGGATTAGAAAATGCCTATATCATTAGATATGGTATCATGCATCGTAATTCGTTTATCAACGCTCCAAAATCAATTAATAGATGTTATCAGACAAAGAATAATCCAAAAATATTTTTTGCTGGTCAATTAAGTGGAGTTGAAGGATATGTTGAGTCAATTGGTTCAGGATTAGTAGCCGGGATTAATATGTCTAGATTAGTAAGAGGGTTAGACTTATTCGAATTCTCCACATATACTGCACTTGGCTCTCAAAGCTATTATTTAGCTTCAGCTAGTGAAGATTATTTTCAACCAATGAATACTAATTTTGGAATATTTCAAGATTTAGAATATAAACACAAGAAAAAAGAAAGAAAAACACTATATGCTAAAAGAAGTTTAGAAGCAGTAGAACAAATGATAGGAAGTGGTGTCCTTGACTAACTTAGAATTAATTTTCTTATATACAGATTATTTAAAATACCAAAAGCAATATAGTGAAAGTACAATAGTTTCTTATACCAATGATATTAATAACCTAATCGCTTTTTTGGAAAACGAAGACTTAGGCCAATTGATTAATATATCTAATAGAATAGCTAAATTTTATGTGACTCATTTATATAATCAATATACACCTAAATCAATTCTTAGAAAGATATCAGCTGTAAGAAGTTTCTTTGATTTTCTTATTGAAGAGGAAATGGTAAAAGAAAACCCATTTGAGTTTGTTGTTTTGCCAAAAGTTCCAAGAAAACTTCCTAAGTTTGTTTATCCTAGAGAAATGAATGATTTTTTAGATAATATCGATACACAAAAACCTTTAGGGAAAAGAAATAAAGCAATATTTGAATTGCTTTATGGTTGTGGGTTAAGAGCTGATGAGTTAATTAACATAAAATTAAATGATATTGATTATGTTAATAAAACGATTTTAATTCACGGTAAAGGTCAAAAGGAAAGATTAGTACCAGTTCACGAAGTAGCCTTAAATACCATTCAACATTACATTTTAAATGCACGTCCTCTCTTAGCGATTAAGTCATTAAAAGGAAATGATTTTGTATTTTTAAATTATCGTGGAACAAAGATTTCAAATCGTGGAGTAAATCTGATTCTAGATAAGGAATTAGAACATCAAGCTTCAACTCTAAAAATATCACCACATTCATTTAGACATTCATTCGCAACCCATTTAATCAATAATGGAGTAGATTTAAGAATAGTCCAAGAACTTTTAGGACATGCATCATTATCAACTACCCAAATTTATACAAAAGTATCTAGAGAAAAATTAAAATCTGAATACTTAAATACGCATCCAAGAGCGAAAAGGAAAAAAGAATGAATGCATATCATATTGAAACGAAAGATGTTTATATAAGAAGAATTAAGAAATCAGATTTTAATGATATCAAAGAATATCTTCAAGATGAATATGTATGCCGATTTTTTGATCATGGTATATTAAATGATGAAAGAATTGAAGAATTAATAAGAGATGAAGATTTAAAATATGGAATCATCGATAAATTTACCGATAAATTAATAGGACATTTTATTTACAACCATTGGTTTATGGTTGATACATATGAAGTTGGATGGGTATTAAATAGAAAATATCATAATAAGAAAATAATATCTAACCTAGCAAAAGCATTTTTAAAATTTGCTTTTGAAAAAGACAAAGCTCATCGAATTATCGCTACTTGTCAACCAGAAAATATCGCCTCTAAGAAGGTATGTGAAAACATAGGATTAAGACTTGAAGGAACATTTAAGAAATGTATCTATGTTAAAAGAAAAGACGAGTGGTGGGATGAATTATTTTATGCTATACTAAGCGAAGAATATTTTGGAGGAAATCATGGAAACAATTAATATGAAGAAAATTTTTAAATTTGATGGATTTATTAGACAAATGCTTTTATCATTTGTTATTACATTAGCAGTTAGTATTTACTTTTTTATATCTGGAGCTGATCAATCATATGTAATGTATATATTTGGAGGATTAACCATAATTGCTTTTGTATCTTTGGTCGCAAGATTCATTTATTTATTAAGCTTTAAACCAGATTCGATTGAATTAATTGAAGGTAAAGTTATTAGTACAATGTATTATAGAGGAACAAAAAGAATTAAGTTTGGTTATAAATATCAAGGTATTAACTATTCCAAAACAAATATGATTAACTATACTAGATTAACTAGAAATATTGAAAAAGAAAGTATAGTGGATATTTATGTTAAATCAGAAAAACCAAAACAAGCTTTACTAAAAGATTTCTACTTTGAAACAGAAACATTATAATAATTTAAACAAGAACTCATATTTTGAGTTCTTTTTTAGTATAATAAATATATGGTGATCATATGAGAATATTAGAAGAAGCACTTAATAAACTGATTGAGTTCTCCAAAAAAAGCGATAATATTAGAGCGCTTATTTTACAGGGCTCTTATATAAATCCTAAAGCTCCTATAGATACATTTAGTGATTTGGATCCTTTATTTTATGTTAAAGACTTAGATGAGTTTATTCATAATGATGATTGGAAAAACTATTTTGGTGAACCAATATCATTCTTTAATGATGAAGGTAGTTATAAAGATAACTTAAAATGGTATACAAGGTTAACCATATACAGTGATGGATTTAAAATGGATTTTGGATTTCAATCAGTAAAACTAGCTAAATATGCAAATGATATGAAATTATATAAGATATATCTAGATAAAGATGGTATACTTCCAAAGCCAGAAGTAATTGACGAAAGAAAATTCTATATCAAAAAACCTACCGAGATAGAGTTTTTAGACAGAATGAATACATTTTATTTTGATACTTCTTATATTGTAAAATCATTACTAAGAGAAGAGTATATATTTGAAAAGTATATAGAAGCTGAAATTCACGAGAACAAAATAACAAAATTACTTGAATGGTATATAGCTATTAAAAACGACTATAAAGTAAATACAGGCTTAAAGGGTAGATACATTAAAAAATATTTGACTGAAGAAGAATGGCAGATGGTACTAGATACTTATTCAGATGGTACATATGAAAATACAGTAAATGCGTTATTTGCTAGTTTTAAGTTAGTGAAATATCTAGGAAGTTTTATTACTAAAGAATTAAAATATAATTATCCAGCAAAACATGAAAAAGATATGTTTGCATATTGTTTAAAATATTTAAAGTAAGGAGCTTTTAAAATGATTAATGTTATAAAGAAAAACTTTAATATTGACTTAATTGAAGTTAATACTGAGTGGTTACAAATTACTCTGTTAAATCACGGAGCTAGAATCTATTCTTTATCAATACCGGATATTGATAATAATCTAGAAAATGTTGTTTTAACATTTAAAGATTTGGATGATTATCTAGGAGAAAATCATCATTTAAATGCTACAATTGGACCCACATCAGGTAGAATTGAAAATGCTGAGTTCAAAATAAATGAAACAACATATAGACTAGATAAAAATGATAATGATAACAATTTACATGGTGGAGAAGCGGCTTTAAGTAAAGTTATATTTGATTATGATATTGAAAAACTAGAAGGCAAAACAATCATCGAATTTACCACAACAAAAATTGAAAATATGTACCCAGGAATCCAAAAATATAAAATCACATATACCATTACGTCTCACGAAGTAAAAATAGATTATTGTGCAACAACGACAAAACCAACTTTAGTTAATTTAACTAATCATACATATTTTAATTTATCAGGTGATTTAAAAAGAGATATTTTAGATCAAGAAATTATGTTAAATGCATCCAATCGACTAGAATTAGATCATGTATTTATTCCAATCTATAAAAAAGATATCATGAATACACCTTATGATTTTAGAAAAATGCATTCAATTAAAGGCGATGATATCATTGAACTTGATAATCCTTACCTTTTAGATGAGATCAATAGTAAAATTATCCAAGCTAGTCTATACGACAATATAAGTAAAAGAAGACTTGATGTATATACAACTTATTCAACCATTGTTTGCTATACACAAAACTTTCCTATATATAATCAATATGTACATGGAATCCATCAAGAAAAACATATGGGAGTTTGTTTTGAAGCTCAAAACCACCCTAATGGGATTAACATGGAAGGATATGAAACAAGTATTCTAAAACCAAATGAAAAGTATCAACATCAAACAAGATTTGTGTTTTCAATTGATGAGTAATCTATGATTTTTACATGAAGTCACTTGCTTTTAGAAATACTTTAGGTTTAAAATTAAAATATAAATTATAAATATACATAGGAGGAAAATATGGAAAAGAAATTTTTAAATATTGGTTCAGAAAAACTAGCTTATCTAGATATAGGGACTAGTAAAGAAGTGATGGTTTTAGTTCACGGGAATATGAGTAGTGGGATTCACTATATACCTTTAATTGAAAGATTTAAAGATGATTATAGAATCATAGCTCCAGATATGAGAGGATTCGGAGACTCTAGTTATAATAATAGATACAATGACTTAGAAGAACTAGCTGATGATTTACTTCTCTTATTAGATAAATTAAACATTCACGAATATCATTTGGCTGGATGGAGTACAGGCGGAGCAGTAGCTTTAAAAATGGCCGCTTTAAGACCAAAAGAAGTTAAAAATGTAATTCTAATTGAATCATGTTCTTATAAGGGATATCCTGTATTCAAAAAAGATGAAAACGGACAACCTATCGTAGGATCATATTATGCTACAAAAGAAGAACTAGCACTTGATCCAGTTCAAGTAGCGCCAATGGAAAATATATTTAATACAGGTGCTTCAGCTTATATGACTGCAGTATGGAATCAGTTGATTTATACAGTAAACAAACCAACACCTGAAGACGCTGAACTTTACATGTCTGAAACAATGAAAGAAAAATGTATTGTAGATGTTGACTGGGCTTTAACTAGATTCAACATGTCTAATGACTTTAATGGTGTAACAAAAGGCGATGGATCGATTAAAGATGTTGTGTGTCCAGTTATTTCATTTTGGAGTGAAAAAGATATTGTCGTATTAGAATATATGGTAGATGAAACAGTTGCTGCATTAAGTAATTGCAAAAAAGTAAAATTGCCTAATTCAGGACACAGTCCATTACTAGATCAACCCGATTTATTAGCTAAAGAAATTTTAGAATTTATTAAATAGTTAAAATGAGCTTTTTATAAGCTCATTTTTTTATGTTATAATATAAATAATTATCATTAACTAAACAATCGGAGGATAATCATGAACATTATTGAGTTTAAAGATTTGACTAAATATTACGGTAAAGTAAAAGGATGTGAAAACATCAATTTTGAAGTTAAAGAAGGAGAAATCTTTGGGTTCATTGGACCTAATGGCGCTGGAAAAAGCACGACAATTAGAACTATGCTTTCTTTAATCTATCCAACAAATGGAACCGTTGATATTTTTGGTAAAGATGCAATTAAACACGGAAGTGAAATCAGACAAGATATCGGTTATCTTCCTAGTGAAATATTTTATTATGATAGAATGAAAGTCATAGATTTATTAAGGTATTCAGCTAGTTTTTATAACAGAGATTGTGAAGAAAGAATTCAGTATCTAGCTGAATATATGGAATTAGATTTATCTAGAAGAATTCAAGATTTAAGCTATGGTAATAAAAAGAAAGTTGGAATTGTGCAAGGATTATTACATTCACCTAAACTTATTATTCTAGACGAACCTACAAGTGGGCTAGATCCTTTGATGCAACAAAAATTCTTTAATTTGATTAAAGAAGAAAACAAAAAAGGCGCAACTGTATTTTTTAGTTCTCATATCTTAAGTGAGGTTCAACAACTTTGTAATCGTGTAGCGATTATCAAAGAAGGAGAAATTGTAAGTATCCAAGACATGAAAGAAATGAAGAAAGACAATTATAAGAAATTTACAATTAGAGGTGAAAATCTAAATAATGGTAAATTTGATATTGAAGGAATAACCAACATGAAAAGAAGAGATGATAAAATATCATTTTTCTTTAAAGGTGATGTTAATAAAATAGTTAAAATAGTTTCTAACTTGAAACTAACTGATATTACGATAGAAGAGCCTACATTAGAAGAAATATTCATGCATTATTATGAGTAGGTGATGATATGAATATTTTTAAGTTTGAATTTAAACAATTAAGAAAGAGTATTTTAATTTGGGGACTCGTTGTACCTATATCGTTATTTTCATATATAGCATTCTTTCCTTTAATAGCTGATAATAGTACTGGCTTTCAAGAAATCATGAATCAGTTACCAGAAGAGATGTTAGCGATATTTGGGATGATTCCAGAATTACCAGTGACAACTATACTGGGTTATTTTAGTTTAACATTTACAATCATTCAGATTCCAATAGCAATACAAGCATGTAATTATGGATTCAATATGTTAAGTGTTGAAGAAAGAGAACTAACAGCTGATTTCCTATTAACAAGACCAGTTACAAGAAGTAAGATTATTATCTCAAAATTCCTCGCAGCTTTTGCAGCTTTAACCATTGTTAATGCTGTTCTTTGGGTTGCTAGTATTGGGGCTGTCTACGCATTTAAAGGAAGTGCGACAATCCAAATTAGTAATGTAATCATATTGCTTAGTACAACTGTTTTTTTCCAACTATTTTTTGTTGGTGTTGGTATGTTAGTTTCAATGTTAGTTAAAAAAATTCAAAGTGTTATCAGTTATTCAATGGCACTAGGATTTGGGATGTATATTATTACATCAATGGGAGCTTTAATTAGTAGTAAGATATTTAAATATATTTCACCGTATTCTCATTTTGCTCCACAATATATATTAGTAGAAGGAAGTTATGATTGGACACTATCACTGATTTCATTTGGTGTTATTATAATATCTTTAGTGGGTAGTTACTTCTTATATTTAAGAAGAAACATACCATCGTTGTAGGGGGTAATTATGAATATTATCTTACATGAGTTAAAAAGTAATTTAAAAGGTTTTATTATCTGGGCAATTTCTTTAGGATTATTATTTTGGGTAGCTAGTTTTGAATATGAGTTTATGGCTAATAGTGAAGAAATAGCCGCGGCAATGGAAAGCTTTGATTTTTTATTTGAAGCTTTAGCTGGAACAATCGTTGATATAACTACACCTGAAGGATATTTAAGTTTGGTGAGTATCTATATATATTTACCTCTAGCAATATATTCAGGATTACTTGGAAGTAATATTATTGCAAAAGAAGAAAGAGACAAAACTGCAGAATATTTATTTACATTACCTGTGAAAAGAGAAAACGTTATATTAAATAAATTAATTGTAGCGTTATTTTATACAGTCATTATTAATGTCGTTTTACTTACAATAACCTACTTTGCATTTGGTCAGTTGGGCACAAGTTCTTCTTATAATGCATTTGTATTTAATATGGCGCTTGGCGTATTATTAACACAATTGATATTTATGGCTCTTGGTATGGCTGTAAGTGCAGTGCTAGAACAATATAAAAAAGCTGGATCAATAACCATCGGTATTTTAATGGGAACTTTTATGTTAAGTATTCTAATTGGATTAACTGATAAAATAGATTTTATGAAGTATTTCACACCATTTAAATACTTTTCTGTTGATTTAATGCTTGAAGGGGATTTTAAATTAATATTTATAATTATTGCTTTTGTATTAATTATAGGCAGTATTTCATCAGTATTTTATTTTTATAAGAAAAGAGATTTATTTATATAAAAAGATATTAAGGAGTAGACATGAAAAATTTAAAAGAAGCAAATGAAAAATTAATTAATTTTTGGGAT
>CAZZPD010000009.1:0-30863 GCA_964655885.1 uncultured Candidatus Izemoplasmatales bacterium
CTATAGACCTAATTTAGCATTAATCTTCTGTAATACTAAAGCAAAAGTAGATAGTTTAACAGAAGAACTAATAGAGAGAAAGATCAATTGTGACAAAATTCATGGAGATTTACCACAGACCACAAGACTTGATGTGTTAAAGAAGTTTCATAATGGAATTATTGATGTGCTCGTTGCGACAGATGTAGCCGCAAGAGGGCTTGATATTAAAAATGTTGAAGCTGTATTTAACTATGACACACCTGAAAAAGCAGATTACTATATTCATCGAATTGGTAGAACTGGACGAATCGGTAATTTAGGATATTCTTTTACTTTAGTATCTAAAGGAGAATTAAAAAGAATATTAGAAATTGAAAGAATAACAGGAACATCAATTAAAAGAAGAAATATACCGACATACGAAAAAGTTATGGATGTTAAATCAGATAAATTCATTGAAGAAGTAAAAACAACGATAGAAAATGAAAATCTAGAGAAACAATATGCTACTTTGAATAAACTGATTCAAGCTCAAATTTCTGAAGATGAAATCATCGTAGCCTTACTTAAGTTATTAAACACAGAAAACGATAGCTCAGCTACAAAAGAAGATATCAACGAAACTTTTGAAAACAGAAGAAGAAATACTCAAGATAATACAATTAGATTTCATTTAAACATAGGTAAAAACCAAGGGTTAAATATTAGTGATATATTAGATTTTATTCGTTCAAAAGTAAAAATTACAGCTAGAGAAATTCAAGATGTTGCAATTCTTACTGAATTTTCTTTTTTCACTGTTCCTAATAAATATGGTCCTGTAATCCTTAAAAATTGTAATCATAAAAAATTAAGAGGAAAAAAGGCAATTATTCAAGTTTCAAGGAAAAGAAGATAACTTTAGGTTTGTTGACAAAAATATTTATATCGTTATAATTAAGATAGGAAATAAGGAGGCAATTATGAATAAATTAGGCGTACTAGTGTGTACAAACTCAGCTATTGATTACATTAAGCATGATTACCAAGTAGGAATAGTAAGATCTACAGTTTTAATGGGTGGAAAAGAATATGTTGATTATGAAGAATTACCAGCAGAAAAGTTCTATCAAATGTTAGTAGAAGATCCATCGTTATTCCCTAGAACTTCTATGGCTTCTACTGGAAAAATGCTTGAGCATTATGAAAAATTAAAAGCTGATGGATGTGATACAATCTTATTTATTACTATTTCATCAAAAATGAGTGGTATCTATGAAAATGCACTTTTAGCTGCTAAAATGATTGAAGATGTAGACGTTAGAGTTTTTGATTCAAAATCAGTTGGCTACATTGAATGTAAAATGGTTTTCCAAGCATGGGAAAGCTATAATGCAGGAAAAACAATTGATGAAATTATTAAAGACTTAGAATTTATTAGAGACAATAACAAAATATATTTTGCAGTTGAAGATTTAAGATTCTTAGTTAAAAATGGTAGATTATCTAATGCAGCAGCATTTATGGCAAATGTATTGAAAATTAAACCATTATTAGAAATCAATAAAGAAGGTGCAGTTGTTTCTATCGAGAAAACAAGAACTTTTAAAAAAGCAGTCGATCGAGTTATTGAAAAGTATTTAGAAGAAACAGAAGGAAAAGATGTAGAAACTTTTATTATTCATGCATCAAACCCAGAAACTGTTCAATATATGAAAGAAAAAGTTACTTCAATTAGACCAAATGTTGGTCCAATTAATGATTATTTATTAACTCCAGCAGTTGGCGCTCATGGAGGACCAGGTGCAATTACGATTGGATATTTAGTTAATAGGAATTAGGTGTAAGTATGATTAATAGTGACATTATCAGAGGGAATATCGATACGATTATCTTAAAATTACTTCAAGAAAAAGATATGTATGGATATGAAATTGTTAATGAAATTAAAACTAGAACTAATCAGTTATTTAACATTAAAGAAGCCACATTATATTCTGTTGTTCAAAGATTAGAAAAGCGAGAATTAATCACTTCTTATATGGGCGAAAAATCACATGGTAGAAAAAGAAGGTATTACAAAATAACACCTTTTGGTAATGCATATTATAAAGAACTAATCAAAGAGTGGAAACTACTTAGAGAGATTATGAAGAATATACTAGGAGGTGATATTTCATGAATAACATCAAAAAATTTGTTACTAAATTATTAAAAGATTTTTTTAATGAGGATGACAAAAAAGAATTGATTGAAATATTAACGACCAGTATGGAAGAAAAAGTCGATGATCTTGTTGAACAAGGTCAGTCTAGAGAAAAAGCTATTGAACAAACAATCAAAGAATTTGGTGATACAAACGATGTTCTTGACGCTTTTCCTGATCACGAAAAAACTAAGAAAAACTTAGTTAAGAAAAGACAAAATCAACTTATTTTTGCTTCATTAGCTTATTTAATTATTTCTGGATTATCTGCTTATATTAATATTATGTGGTTATTTCCAGGAAGATTGTGGTTTATCTTTGTTTGTATTGGATTATTATTTTGGCCTTTAGTTATTCTATATAACTATCTAATGGCAAGGAGATAATTTTGAATACTAGAAAAGTAGTTTTTCTATCCTTAATGATTTCAGTTAGTATTGTCTTAAGCATCGTGGAATCTTCAGTTTCACTATTAATATTTGCTTTTCCAGGATTTAAATTAGGATTAGCTAATATTGCAACTATGGTAGTTGTATTTACACTAGGTAGAAAAGAAGGATTCCTTGTTGCTATTTCTAGAATCCTTTTAGTAGGGTTAATTTACAGTGGATTATTTACACCATCTTTTTGGATTAGTTTAACTGGAGGGTTATTCGCATTGGCTGTGTTGTTAATCTTAAAAGGAACTAAACTTTCTTTAATGACAATTTCCATTTTATCGGCATTAATGCATATGGTAGGACAGATTATAGCCGCGATGGTTGTTGTTAATACAAGTTCGTTAATTTATTTATTACCAATAATGATTTTAATATCAATTCCTACAGGATTTATAACAGGTTATTTAGCTTTAAGAATTATAAAGAGTTTTAAAACTAAAATAGAATTAATAAAATAACGCCTTCGATTGAAGGCGTTTTGTCTTATTCTAAATAATGTATGTACTGTTCAAAGTTATCTGAATATAAAATCGTATCATCCTCTAAATACCATACAGCTTCTAAATTTTCATAATTATTCACAAAAGTCAAAGCCTCATTAACAGGCAAAAGGAATAGCGCAGTTGATAATAAATCTGCCATACTAGAATCCGGATAAATAATAGTAATACTCTTGCAGTACCCACCAGGATAGTACGTGTTAGGGTCTATGATATGATGATATATGTCTTCGGTAACTAGTTCTTTAAAATATCTTTGATTGATACCACTAGTAACTAAAGCCATATTTTCAGGTAGTTTTATAAAGTGAAAGTATAATAGCTCTAATTGCTCCTCTTGAGTTAAATCACTATAATCAATGAAATCAGTATTAGGTCTTGTCAAAGCAATATAGTAATATCCATCATCATTATTAGGATTTATTCCATGAGCATAAACATTAGAATTTCCAACGTTCAATAAGTATTTAATATTTAACATGTCTAGATATTCAGATAGGACTTTAGTAACATAGCCCTTACCGTATCCGCCTAAATCTAAAGACATATTGGGCTTATCAAAACGAATAGTCATATTCTGAGAATCTAGAATAATATCATCTGGATCAATATTATATTCTATATCCTCATCAATTTCAGGAGCAGGGCAATAGGAAACTCCAAATTCTAAAAAATCATTACATTCATCACTGTCTCTTGCATCATGCCATATCTCTAAAATTGGACCTAATGCAATATCAAACAGCGGGAAGTCACCTCTAATAATAATATCATCATTATCTAAGGCAAATTTAATTGCATCAAATAAAATTTCATCAATAACCAAAGCTTCTGTAGAGTGATTAATTGTATAAACATTATTAATATCATCATATTCATTGTATTTATCAAAATATTCATGATATGTTTTTAATGTATCTTCAAAATATTCAAAAATTTCAATAATATCATATTCGGCTTCTGTATCATAATATATTTTTAGAGAAACAATCGTATCAAAATAAGATGAAACTCTTTTTTCACAAAGATAGACGCCATCAGTACTACCTGCAACGCAATATTGGTCATTGGGATTTGTTACAACTTCATCGCATGAGGATAGTGTAATAGCTATAAATATAATTAAGAAACTAATAATAATCTTTTTCATTGATTTTCCTTTCTTAATACACAAGCATTGTGTATAATAATGGTAAGTAGGTGGTATTATTAAAAAGCTTGATTTAATCATTATCGGTATAATTTTTATCGTTGGGCTGGTCTCTTTGATTACATTTAATATAATTGATAAATCAAATGATACTGGAAATATTTATGCTAAAATAACATACCGTAGTGAATTAATTTTAATGATTGATTTAAAAACTTTACAATATACAGTATACGATACTGAATATAAAAACGAAGTTAATACTGACTTAGCTAGTGAAGGAATATTTTATGTTCCTGGTTTAGTCACAACTGATATGACACTTCTATATCAAGAAGATGACTATGCAAGAGAAAATAATATCATAGGAATTAAACTAATAGTAGAAGATCAAAAAATCTCAGTTGCTTATCAAGAAAGTCCTAAAGATTTATGCCAACTTCAATCACCTACTAGTTCTCACCTAAGACCAATTGTATGTTTGCCAAATGAATTAGTTATTGATATCTATACAAGTTTAGAAAGTAGTGAATTTATCCCAGATTCAATATTGGAGTGATTTTATGTTTTTAATTTTAATTGATAATAATGTTTTTATCATTTCTAGAATAGTCTTATTCTTTATTTCGGTTATATTTATTTATAAAGCGATGCAAGCGATTGATTATTCTAAAATATTTAGAAGAAACTCTGGCGATCAAATAAAGTTCATGTTTATGGTTATAGCAATCATACTAGGATATTTGTTTGTGGACGCAGTAATGAGCATCTTCGAGTGGCTTAATTCACTTCTTTAAGCATACTCAGAGTATTCATTTACAATTTCTAATTTATCTTCATAACTATTTTTATTAAATAGTTGTGATTTAACCTCGTTAAAATCTAACGAATCAATCTTAAAACTAAAAGTAATCTCTTTATCATAGACAACACGAATTAGATTCGTGTTTTCTCTTAAATACTTATCAATATTACCTAGATGATCATAATTACATGTGACAGCACATTCATATGTAGTTATTTTTTTTGTTAAAGTAACAAGTTTAATTACTTCAGAAGCACTACTTGAATATGCGCGAATTAAACCTCCTGCACCAAGTTTAGTGCCACCAAAATACCTAATCACAACAATGATAATATTCGTTAGATTATTCTTGGATATCACTTCCAAAATAGGAAATCCAGCTGTTCTTGTAGGTTCCCCATCATCAGATGCCTTTTGAATGTTTCCCTTATCTCCTAGTGTGTAGGCATAGGTATAATGACTAGCCCCTTCATAATCTTTTTTTAAAGTTTTAAGTAAATCCTGAATCTCAGATTCATCATTTACTGGGCAAGCTACAGATATAAATCTAGATTTTTTTATTTCGATTTCATTAATTGTTTTCTTAAGTATTGAATTCATATATTTCACCATAAAATATTATAACATATGATGATTTTTTTAACTAAGAATACTACAATAAAGTTACAAATAAAAACATAGATATGGTATAATATTTAAGGTGATTTTATGAATAAAAACTATCATTTAGGACAATCAGTAATAAAAACATTGCTTGAAAATGGATATCAAGCTTATTTTGTTGGTGGATTTGTTAGAGATAGATTAATTGGGATTGAAGCGAGTGATATCGATATCACTACAGATGCTTTACCTAAGGAAGTGATAAAGCTATTTCCAAAGACAAAAGCAACTGGAATTAAATATGGGACAGTTACTGTTTTTATGGGAGCTAGTCAATTCGAAGTAACAACTTTTAGAGCTGATATGGATTATTTAGATCATAGAAGACCTCAAAAAGTTCTGTATTCTAAATCAATAGAAGAGGACTTAAAAAGAAGAGATTTTACTATCAATGCTTTTGCAATGAGTCTTGATGAAAATATCGTAGATCTATTTAAAGGGAAACAAGATTTAGATAATCATTTAATCAGAGCGATTGGCACTCCAAATATAAGGTTTGAAGAAGATGCATTGAGAATATTAAGGGCTTTTAGATTTGTATCTAAACTAGGATTTGATATTGAAGAAAATACATTTATAAGCATCAAAAAAAACATAGAATTACTAAGTAAAATTGCGATTGAAAGAATCCTCGATGAATTAAAAAAGATAATGGCGTATTCTTATAAAGACAAAGCAATTAAACTATTGTATGAAGCAAATATTTTTAAGGCTTTTCCAGAATTAGAAAAAGGATTAGCTTTACTAAATAAAAAAACTAATTACGTGATAAACTATTTAGAGTTTTTTGGGCTATGTTATTATCTACAAAACATAGATATACCTTTAAATTGGCGATTTTCCAACAAAGAAAAAGCAATTATTAATAAAATAATTGAACTGGTTACAGTCACCGAAAATGACAGTTATAATGAAATGATTATATATCGATTAGGGAAAGATATTCCTTTAATGGCAAACAATGTTAGCAGATTAATTAATCCAGATAATGATCAGGAAGCATTAATTGTAAATATTTATAAAAGTTTGCCAATCTATAAAACTTGTGATTTAAAATTTAAAGGACAGGATATCTTGGAATTAACTACTTTAAAAAATGCAGAAGTTATCGGAGATATGATTGATGATATTACATATCAAGTAATTACAAATAGATTAAATAATAATTATGATGATATTAAATCATATGTAATGAGTTTATTGGAGAATGAATATGACAAAGAATAAAAGACCATTTTATTGTTATTTAGATGATTTTGATGAATTAACAATAATTATTCCAATTAAAAATTATTGTGATTCTGATAAATATTTTTTAGTAGGTAATGATGAGATAATTAAACTAAATATTTCTCAAAAGATTAATTTAGGAATAGAGATAAAATTAATCTGTTATTTTGATGCCTATATAAATTTAAGAAAAGTGTATTTTGTAGAAAATCAAAATAAAGAGATGAGTGAATTATATACAGGAAAAATAGTAAGAACAGAATTATTTGATAATATTTATCGATATAAGAAAAATGATTTAGGGTTTAGTTATTCAAAAACAAGTACAAAATTTAAACTATGGGCACCGGTTGCTAAATATGTAAAAATCGAGTTAATTTCTCCAAACAATAAAAAGGTTATCTATGATTTAACGTACAAAAATTCTGGAGTATGGCGAGTCGAATTAGAAGGGGATTTTGAAGGGTTTAAATATCGCTATATAGTTTACGTCAACGGTAAAGAAAGCATCGTTACTGACCCATATGCAATCACTTCTAATGCTAATGGAGAATATGCTTATGTAGTAGATAAAAACAATTTTTATCAGATGAGTTATGAATCTAATTTCACAGGAAATATTAATGACGCTATCATCTATGAAATGAATATCCGAGATTTTACAATCGATCCTAACATGAATTTTAAAAACAAAGGTAAGTTTCTTGGAGTGATTGAATCAGGAGTAAAAACAAAAAACGGATTATCTGCCGGGATTGACTATTTAAAAGAATTAGGGATAACTCATGTACAATTAATGCCTATATTTGATTTTGAAGGTGTAGATGAAACAAACCCTAATTTAAAGTATAACTGGGGATACAATCCAGTACAATACTTTGTTCCAGAAGGATGGTATTCAACAAATCCCAACGATCCTTATTCAAGAATTAATGAGTTAAAACAAATGATTGATACATTGCATGCAGAAGGATTGAACGTTGTCATGGATGTTGTTTTTAACCATGTAAATGATGCCACTAAATTTCCATATGAAAAAACAGTTCCTGGATATTCATTCCATGTAGATAAACAAGGGATGTTAACTAATATTAGTGGTTGTAAAAATGATATTGCAAGTCATCGAAAAATGATGCGAAAATTAATTATTGATAATATTTTGTATTGGGCTACAGAATATAAAATTGATGGATTTAGATTTGACTTAATGGGATTAATTGATTTTGAAACAATGAATGAGTTAAGACAAGAACTTCATGATTTAGATGAGCATATCATTGTGTATGGTGAAGGATGGAATATGTATTCTTCTAACCTAACTGATAGAATGGCTCACATGCGCAATAAAAAAGTAATCCATACAATCGGGTTCTTTAATGATAAGTTTAGAGAAACGATTAAAGGTGCAACATTCGACCCGAAGGACAGAGGTTTTTCGATGGGAAATACAAAAGAAATTGAGACAGTAAAACAAATGCTTTTAGGAAGTGCGTTTAACCGGTATATGTTTAAGTACACGTCACAAAGTATTAACTATATAGAATGTCATGATAACTTAACTTATTTTGATAAAGGACTTCATATTACAGATGATTTAGAGTTATTAAAAAAGCAACAGCTATTTGCTAACTCAATTGTATTATTAAGTCAAGGTGTACCATTTATTCATTCTGGACAAGAATTTTATCGCACTAAACAAAAAGATGAAAACTCTTATAGTTCAAGTGATAAGATAAATCTAATTGACTGGAGTAGAAGAGAAGCATATAATGATGCAGTTGAAGTAGTAAAAAAGCTGATTCAAATAAGAAAGAATTATGAGTGTTTCAAACTTAAATCAACTTCAGAAATTAGTAGAGCAATTGAAATTATTGAATTAGAATCAGAAACATTAATGATGCATTTAAATGAAAAATGTAATTTATTAATAATGTTCAAGCCAATTAACAAACAAGAAACTATAATAATTCCTGAAGGTTATGCTATAATATTAGCGACAAATAATAATTATAAAGTTGAAAACAACTCTGAATATATATTAGAAGATATAGGAACTTATATCTTTAGAAAGGATACAAAAACATGTTAGAAGTAGGAAATAAATTTTCTTTCTACGGGAAAATACTGCAACAAAACAATTCGACTTATGATACTTATCCAGTAAACGTAGAAACAGAAAAACAAGAAAACATCATTGTAAGAATCCCTGAGGATATAGAAATATCTATTAACAAAATATATTTCTTTGAAACTGAAACAATTCAATTTAAAGAAAAGGTACATTATCTAGCAAAATCAGTTAAGTTACTGGGGGAAATGAATGAGAACGATGCAAGAAAAGAAGAGTTACTTAAACTGTTCTATCATTATGCGCCTGTAAAAATAGAAAAAATCAAAAATGATATTGATGAAGTAATCAATTCAATTAATAACAAGGTTATAAAAGATATTACTTTAGATATTTATAATCAACATAAAGAAGATTTTTATCTTTACCCAGCAGCGACTAAATTCCATCATGCTTATATTTCTGGATTAGCTTATCATACACACTCAATGTTAAGACTTGCTAAAGGATTCTTTGAAGTATACCCATTCTTAAATGAAGATTTAGTAAATGCAGGAATTGTGCTTCATGATATCTGTAAGATATTTGAATTTGATTCATATGAAGGAAGCGAATATACAATCAAAGGGAAACTTGTTGGTCATATAACTATGGGAGCTTCATTAATCGATCAAGTTGCCACTAAGTTAGGATATCAGGATGAAGAAGAAACAATGTTATTACAACATATCATTATTAGTCATCACTATTACGGTAATTTTGGTTCTCCAAGAAAGCCAAATATAGCTGAAGCCTTAATCATTCATTTCATTGATAATATTGATTCTAAAACTACTGTGTTAGGAGAAGAACTAAATATTGTTGAAACTGGTCATTTAACTAGCAGTATAGGTGTTTTAGAAAGAGAAAGATATTATAAACATAAACTTACAAATGAATAAGAAAAAGCTGATGAAATTCATCAGCTTTTATTTTATATTTTTTTAAGATTACTCAGTAATATAATCAGAGAAGATTGCATCAAAATATACTTGACCAACATCTTCTAAAATATCCATTAAAGTATCATTATCAACAGTTAAATAAGTATTAACAAAGAATTCTCCACTATCTAATCTCTCAGCTAAGTTAACATTGATTACTCCAATAACATAAGTTGATGAGATTAAATCTTCAAAATATGTATTAAACGCTAAAGTAATACTTTCAGGGAATGAAGGAACATCAATATTATATTTTTCTTCAACATCAGTTTGTGTCAAATCATAAACCATTGTATAGAATTTATATAATGCATATAATTCTAATTGCTCAATGGTAACTTCTTCATTATCGTTTTCAACACCATCGCTATATACAGGGTTGCTAGAATCTTCTTCAGTAAATTCAAATGTTGGTTTTTCAAAATCATCACCTTGAGTAGCTTTTATTAAATGCAATCCAAATTGAGTTTCTACTAATCCTGAATACATTTCTGATTTTTCCAAGTTTTGAGGTAATTGATATTCTTGATATAAAAGAATTAATGCATCAACATATTCTTGGACAAACGTATCTTTTACACCATATTCTCCTGAATAAGTAAGTGAATGAGTAACACCATCATCATCGGTAGCATTTAAATCTTCTGTAAGAATTAAGAAACCATTTTGTTTGAATTCTCCCCAAGTATCATCATCTCTAGTGGCTGAATTAAATTCAGTGACTAAATCATTAAATGTTCCACTATATACATCAAGTGCAGTTTCAAGTCTTGCTTGTAATTCGATAAATGCATCAATTTCAGCTTGAGTTAAGGTATCTAAATAATCATTAAAATCATCAGGGCTACCATCTTCATCAAAATCAATATAAGCTAAAACGTGACTAACATTTAAACTAAAGTAATTTTCGAAATATTCATTAACTGTAGGTAATAACGCTTCAACGATACCTTTATCAATATTTGTTTCGTTGATAAAGTATGGTTGTAATTCAGCTTTTACAAAGTATTTTAATAAATCACTTTCAGTTTTAACTCCAAATTGTGAGTAAGCATAATCAATAAATGAATTATATGAGAACGCTAAACCATATTGTGCATATAGATTTTGTAAATACGTATAATAAGATTTAGCTTGTGTGATTTGATTTAACATATCATCCATTCTATCACTATTATTCTTTTGTAAGTCTCTTTCAGTACCAAATACATCTTCATAGAATGTTGAAGCTAAAGCTTCTTTATATTGTGCTGCATAAATTGTATATAAAGCAGCGTTATTATTTAATGTATATTCTAAAAATTCATCAGCTGTAATAACAACAGCATCTTCAGAACTTAATGTGCTATCTAAAGTAGCTATATTAGTATCGTCTCCATTGCCAAGATATTCATATGAACTATATTGTGATTTATAATCTATAGATAGATAATAATCATGAATTTGAAATCCCAATTCAGCTCTTTTTTCACTTAATGTAGTACTAATAGTTGAAGATCCATTAGTTCCATAAACAATTTCATTATATAAATCTTCTTTAATACTCAAGAAAGCTGCAAGATCTCCTACAATTTCTTGATAAGTTCTTTCATCTCTAACAAGATCATCTTTTATACTTGAGTTTTCACCACTAGCTAAAATTGTTACGGTAATCGTATCAGATTCAGTTTCACCCATGCAAGTAATAGTATATGTTAAATCAACTTCAATATTAGCTGTAGGGTTTGTAACTGTACCTTCATTGTCAATTAATGCAGTAACAGATGAACTCCAAGAAATCGTTGATTCATAGTATGATTCCGTAGGCAATTCAATTGATGTAGCTATTTCTTCAGGTAAAATAATTGCAGATTTGATATCCTTAATCATTTCATCTAGAACATCAACTTTTAAAGGCTCATCTAGTTTGAAGATTAAATAGTAGAAACTTTGACTACCAGTTGTTAATAACTGAGGATTTTTTGTATAACGATTGTCTTCAACATCTAATGTTTTAAACATATAATTAGCAACTGCAGAAGTAGATTCGCTCATATCTTCAAAATTATAAGTTAAGTCTTCGTTTTCAGAAGCAACTAAATCACTGATTGTTAAACCTTCTGTAATAGGGTCTCTGTATAAACCATAAACATAATTATACATTTTAATGAACTTCGCTAATAATTCTTCATCAGTTAATTCAATGGTATTGTTTTCTGTAGCTGTTACAACATCTTCAATATCCGTAAACACTTTGTTAACGACTAATTCAGTAGTATCTGTAACATCTACACTATCTTTATCCCAAATAATTCCATCAGAATCAATTGTAAATTGTACAACATCTTCCGAATCAATGATTTGAATATCTTCATTCTCGTCAAATGGATCCAATCTATAAACTGTGAAGTATTGACTGTTGTCATCTTTGTAAGTTTCAGCATCATCTTTTGTGTCAAATAATTCAGTATTAGGAATTACTACTTCATCTAAGTTATCCTCTAAATCACCAGTTACATCATTTATTGTATATTGATTTTCATCATCATCTGTATAAATTCCACTAGCATTTTTAGTATAAACGATAACATCAAATAAATTTAGAATGTTTTCATCATCATCAAAGTAGTAAGTATCAACAGAAATTTGAGCTTCAACAATTTCATCATCAAAATCTAGTAATTCTTCATCTTCGTAAACATATCCACTATATTCTCTTAAGCCTTCACCGCTAACAGTTAGTAAATTATATTTTTCTAACACATTATATGCATCATCACTACTAGTAAAACGGATTTTTATAGCCATAATATCATCAAAATAATTATTATAATATTCTTTAACTACATCAAGATCTGTGATATCTTCGTTTTCTTTAGCTAATTCTAAAACAAATTTTTCTCTAGCAACTATAATCTTTGCATAGTCTCCAGGATTCTCTGCAAACCCAGCTAAAATCATTGATTGGCTGAATGCAGTTTCAAGATCAGTTTTATCTTCATCAGAAATTTCGGCTATATCATCAGGATTGCTAGAACCATAAGTTAATTGAAGAATTTTATCATCAATCTCACTTTGAGTTACTAAATCTATATAGTCTTCTAAGATAATTGAGTCAACCATAAATAATAATTGTTGAACACCATCATTACCTTTGATTTCTTCAAAAATCTCTTTGTTTGTAATTTCATATAGTACTTTGCCAGAATCATCTACTCTTTGATAAAAAACCTCATCTGGATTAGATAGGCTAGGGTAGTCTGTTTTTCCAGTTGTGAAAGCGATTAGGACAGCTCCTATAACTATCGCTGATACTACTGAAACAATGACCAGTACTTTCTTTGTAAATATACCTTTCATCTATAACACTCCTTATTAATTTTCGCAATATCTATGATACCATTATTTTATATCAAAAACAACAATATTATTGTGATAATTTTATGATTTATATTATACTGTTGATTTTATCTATACTTTAGTCATATAATATATATAAATATTATGTAATTAAACGATAACTGCAAAAACTATGCAAATATTGACAAATTAGCTGTTATAATTTATAATAGCAATGTAAATAGCAAAGCTAGCGAAAGTTAGTGACGCAAAGCTATAGGGCCTCTTAAAGTGGTAGCCAGTTGCCGTTGTCGTTTGTGACGAGGGCATTTTTTTATTCGATGATGATAAAAAAATGTGCTTCATTATTAATAGGCTTTTTTTCTAAAATTTGTAAACTTTTATTAACAAAGACGACATTGGTATTAAAAATAATTTCAATGGAGAAAATTATGGCGAAGAAGAAAAAGATAGTTAGGCAAAATACTTTAATAAGAAAAATCGGAGGATTAACTGTATTTTTAGATGCAGTATTTTTGGTAATCATTCTTGGAGCAGCTGTTTTCTTATACTATTTTAACCTAAATAATTCACGTGTTGAAAATGCAACATATCAAAATCAAGTGATTGAAACATTTATTTTAGATGTAGTTGAAAATATTGAATCAGATGTGCATGAATTAGCAAGTGATGAAGATATTGTTAATTATCTTAAATATGTGAATGATGGTAATGACCCTATCATTTTAGAAACTGATCCTAATTACAATATTTTTTCAAATTATCTTTTGCAAGCAGGATCGATTATTGATTATCAAAAAGATAATTTATACGATTTAGCTTATATCGCAACTGATGTAGAATGTTCCAGTGGGACTGATGGATGTGGGATTACACATGATGGTCAGCTTTCTTATAGTGATTGGCAATTAACTAATAGACCTTGGTTTAGCGCAGTTTCAACTGTAAATGCAGTAATAACCGATCCTTATATTGATGGATTAACTGGAGAGTATGTTATTAGTTATGTAGAAAAAGTTTATGATAACTCAACACTAATTGGATATGTTGGTATTGATATAAAATTAGAAAATCTAGCTAGTTTATTGAATCTATTTATTGAAGATAATGTTGGAGAAGATAACAAGTTAATCATTGTATCAGACTATTACGATTCACCTTTGATGATGTATTTTTCAGATGATATAAATTATGAGTATACAATGGAAGACACCGATACGATAAATGCCTTAGATGAAACAAATGGTTATGATGATATTGGAATTGGATACATTGTAGAGAATTCAGACTTAGATGAGTTTATAACACTAAAATTGTTAGATGGGAAATATCTAGTTGTTTATAATGATATAGAGGATACAAATTTTACTACAATTACGCTTTATAATGTATCAAGAATGTTTAATATAGAAATCATTTTTATCATTCTTTTGGCAGTTACAGTTGGATTTATGGTATTAGTTTCTTTTATCGTTAGGAAACAAATAACAGATGCATTAAAACCAATCAATGTAATTCTTGGGACAATTGAAAAAATCAAAGATGGCGATTATGAAGCTCGTGTGAAAATTAAAGAAAATAATGAATTTAAAAAAATAGGTGACGCAATTAATATCATGTCATCTGAAATTAATTTTCAAATCAAGAAGACATATGATTCGCTCGCGTATGATATGTTGACAGGACTTAAAAATAGAGCATCGGCTACAAAAGAAATTGATGGAACTATTTTTCAATCAGATAAAAGAGCAGCTGTTTGTTTAATACAAGTAGACAATTTAAAGAACATCAACATTACTAAAGGTAATATTATTGGTGATAACTTAATTAAGGCTATCGCTGAGGAATTAAGAAAAGTATTAAAAACTAGTGAAACACTTTTCTCAAATGGGGGAAATGAATTTGTATATATTAAAGAGAATTTCACTACGCTTGAACAGGTTGAGTTTACATTAAGCCAAATGTTAGTTCATTTTAAAGATCCAATTATTGTTAAGAATATTAAAGCTGAAATAAAATTCTTTATCGGAGTAAGTATTTATCCTACAGATGGGAAATCATTGAATGAATTAATTAATAAATGTGATACTGCTTTATTTAAATCCCATGAATTCGGCAATAAAAAAATTATTTTCTATAATGAAAAAATCGCAAGAAGTGTCAGCTATCAGGCTGAAATTTCTGAAAGATTATCTCAAGCCGTTGATAAAGGTCAAATATATTTAAAATATCAACCTTTAGTTTATACAAACAATGAAATATACGGATTTGAGGCATTAGCAAGATGGAATTCACCTACTTTAGGAGAAATTGGTCCAACTGTGTTTATTGCTAACGCTGAAGAATCTTATTTAATTATTCCTTTAGGAACTTGGATTCTAAGAAAAGCATGCGAAACACAAGTGGAAATTCGAAAAAAATTAGGAAAAGATTTTGTAATGAGTGTTAATATCTCACCAGTTCAAATTTTACAAAGAAACTTTACAACAATTTTAAGAAAGATTATCAAAGAAACAGATATAAATCCAAGCTATCTAACATTGGAAATCACCGAAGGTGTATTCATTGAAGCATCAGTTATGTTAGAAGACACAATAGAAGAACTACATAATTTAGGTGTAAAATTATCTTTAGATGATTTTGGTACAGGATATGCTTCACTAACCTATCTTCGCCAAATCAATTTTGATAATCTAAAAATTGATAAATCTTTTGTTGATGGTATATTTGGTAGCGAAAAAGACCACCGCATTATAAGTACAATTGTTAATTTAGTTCATAACTTGGATATGAAAGTTATTGCAGAAGGGGTAGAAACCAGAAGACAATATGAATATCTAAAAGAGATATCTACAGATATTATTCAAGGTTACATATTTGCCAAACCTTTAATTATAGAAGATTTATATGACTTTTTAAATACATTCTATAAATTATCAAAAACAAGAAGAGTTGAATACTTTGCAAAGCAAAATGAATCGAGGTAAATAAAATGGATATAATGAAAATGTTAGCATTAACAGGTGCTGATGCTTTTGAGATAATCGCCGCTGTTTTAATCATTGTTCTTACCGGCGTTGCATTATTCTTTTTATATAGAAATGTTGCTTTTGAAATTAAAGAAATAAGAAGAAGAAATGAAGCGCTAGATGAAGATGAAGAGTTATCAGATGATTCAGAAGAGGGTGTCAAAAGATTGATTACTGATGAAAGTGATGTTGAATCAAAAGGATTACTTTCAATCATTGGTAGAACTATCAATAAAGCACCTGAAGGTACTATGGGAGCTTTGTATACTATAAATTTAGATAATTTCAAAGAAATTGTTGACAGATATGAGCAAAAAACAATTGATAAAGTCATTAAGGAAATCGAAAAGAAATTATTGAAGCATTGCGCTAAAAAATGCATTTCAGGTCATTTAGAAGAAGACATATTTTTATATTATTACTATGATACAATCGATTCAGAACATATGACTTCAATTTCTAATCTAATTCTTGAATTAATTAAAGAGCCACTTAAAAGCATTGATGAAACTTTAACGGCGTCAATTGGATTAGCTGTTTATCCGTATGATGGGATAAATATTAGACAACTATATAAAAACGCAGACATAGCGGTTTTAGCTGCGAAAAAAGAAGGTAAAAACCGCTTCAAAATGTTTTCTGATGATTTAATGAATTCAGAAAAACTTAATTTAGATTACTATCAAGAAATTAAGAAATCAATTAAGAATGATGAATTCTTATTATATTATCAAGCAATAGTTGATATAAAAACAGGTAGAATCATAGGACTTGAATCACTTTTAAGATGGAATCATCCAAAAATGGGAATCCTTCCACCTTCAAGATTTTTAAATGTGATGGAACTTACTGGAGATATTTCTTGGTTTGGAACTTGGGGATTCGAAAAAATAGTTGCACAATATAAAGATTGGACTCAAAAAATAAAATTAAGAGACTTATTTATATCTACTAATTTAAGTAATACACAATTACAAGAACCAGGATTACCTGAAAAATTCTTAAAAATTACGAAAAAATATGGATTAAGTTCTGAAAAATTCTGTTTAGAAATTATCGATTACTATCGATTGTTAAACAACAGAATGGCAATGTATAACTTGTCTGAATTCAGGAAATATGGATTTAGAATAGCTATAGATGATCCAGGACCGAATTATGAAATAATTCAAGAAATGCCTGATATCATCGCTGGATTATTTAAAGTTAGAATGGGCAACGTTTATAAGTTGCACGACAAGGATCCAGAAAGCGATCAAATAAGTGCTGTAATTAAAAATGCTAAAGAGAATTCTAAAGTAGTCATAGCAGAAGGTATTGAATCAGAAGAAATGATTCAAACACTATATGATAATGGTGTAAGATTTATGCAAGGGTATTTCTTTAACAAACCACAACCAGTATTTGAAATTGAAAAATTACTGCTTAAACCGATATGGAATATGTCAACCTTTAACCACATTACAAACAAATAGGAGCGAAATTAAATCGCTCCTATTTTTTTATTTTATTTTTATTTAAACATTCCATTTTTAAGTAACTTCATTGATTCTTCAACAACACGATCGATGTCTTCTTCAGTAGAGTTTTCGTTAAAGATAATTTCTAATCCAACAAAATTTGAAATACCCATTAATATATATGATACAGTTAGTAAATCTATATCGTCTCTAACTTCACCGTTCTTGACTGCACCTTTTAGATGATATAAATAAGATTCACCAAATGTCTTATAATAATCTTTAAAAATCTCAAAATCAACAAATAATGATTCCCAGATTATCTTATAAGCTAACGGATCATTCTTAGCATACATGATAAAAGCTTTTAATCCAGCTTTCTCGATATCGTATCTTGTTTTTAAGCCTTTTGTTGCTTCTGTTGAAGCTTTTCGAATATTAATTCTATATTCATCAAGTAGATACATATATAATGCCAATTTATTATCAAAATAAATATAAAATGTACCAGCAGCTACTTTAGCTTTAGCAATGATATCATTGATTGAAGTGCTCTGATATCCATCTTTTCCAAACAGCACTCTGCCAGCTCTGATTATTTTTTTGAAAGATCTTTCACCTACATTTGTTTTTGGAAGACGATACGTTTGTTTTTCCATTTTCATCACCTAATTCATTGTATATTAAAATAAAAAAAAATACAAGTAATTAATGAAATTTGATTCACGTGAATTTGCTTTCATATATTTTCATTATATATGCTATGAAAATCATTTTCATTAAAAAAGCCTATAAATAGCGAAAAAAGAACTAGATAACCGAATGTGGGCGTCATATATTATTTATGAAAAAATTTTCATTTCATGAAAGCGCTTGACATTTTTGTTAAAATAGAATAAAATTTAATAAAAAATATGAACAATTATTCATATGTAAATATTTTATTTATCAAGGAGGAAGTTGATGAAAAAGAAAGTTTTTATTGTCGGCGCTAAAAGAAGTCCAATTGGAGCTTTTTTAGGCACGTTGAAGGATGTACACCCTAAAGATATGGGAGTTCAAGTACTTACAAAATTATTGGAGGAAACGAAAGTTCCAAAAGATGAAATTACCGAAGTCATTGTTGGTAACATTTTACCAGCTGATTTAGGTCAAGGTATTGCAAGACAAATTTCAATAGGTTCAGGTATTCCAATTGAAGTCCCTGCTTATTCTTTAAATATGGTATGCGGTAGTGGTATGAAAGCGATTATGAATGCATACATGGGAATTCAATCAGGATTTAGTGATTTAGTTGTAGCAGGTGGAGTTGAATCTATGAGTGGAGCTCCTCACATGATACCAAGTAGAGTAAGAAGTGGACATAAGATGGGCCCTATGAATGTTAATGATCATATGATTAAAGACGCTTTGACTGATCCATTTGGTGAAATGCATATGGGTATAACTGCTGAAAACATCGTTGATAAACACAGCATTTCTAGAATCGAACAAGACGAGTTTGCTTATGCATCTCAAAGAAAAGCTATTGATGCTATCGATTCAGGAAGATTTGATGACGAAATTATTCCTATAGAAATAAAAACTAGAAAAGGAGTTACTGTTTTTGATAAAGATGAACATCCTAATAGAACAACTACTCCTGAAATATTAGCTAAACTAAGACCTGCTTTTAGAAAAGACGGATCTGTAACAGCTGGTAACTCATCTGGTATTAATGATGGAGCTTCATTTGTAATTGTTGCTTCAGAAGAAATGGTTAAAAAACATAATTTAAATGTATTATGTGAAATCGTAGCTATTGGTCAAGGTGGAGTAGAACCAGATGTTATGGGACTTGGACCAGTTCCTGCAATTAGACATACATTAGAAGCTGCTAACATGAAGTTAAGTGAAATGGAATTAATTGAACTTAATGAAGCATTCGCAGCTCAATCAATTGGAGTTGTTAAAGAATTAGCTGAAGAACACGATTTAACTGAAGAAGAAATCTATGAAAGAACTAATGTTAATGGAGGAGCTATTGCCTTAGGACATCCAGTTGGCGTTTCAGGAAATAGAATTGTTGTTACATTATTATATGAAATGATGAAGAGAGATTTAACATACGGATTAGCTAGTCTTTGTATCGGTGGCGGTATGGGTACTGGTATCATCATAAAAAGAAAGTAGGATAAAGATATGAAATTAAAAGATAAAGTAGCTGTAGTAACTGGTGGAGCTAAAGGAATTGGAATGGAAATATGTAAAGCTCTAGCAAATGAAGGAGCTAAAGTAATTGCAGCTGACATGGGTGAAATGACTTATGAATTCGAAAACGTTGATTACTATAAATTAAATGTTGCAGACTCAGAAGGGTGTAAAAAATTCTTTGATGATGCTGTTGAAAAATATGGAAAGATAGATATTCTAGTTAATAATGCTGGAATTACTAGAGATTCAATGACTAGAAAAATGACTGATGAACAATGGAATCTTGTATTAGATGTTAACTTAAAAGGTGTATTTAATCTAGTGAGATATATAGGTCCACAAATGGAAAACATTGGTGGAGGATCAATCATTAATATATCTTCAGTTGTTGGCGTATTTGGTAATATTGGTCAAGCTAACTATTCAGCTACAAAAGCTGGAATGTTAGGGTTAACTAAAACATGGGCAAAAGAATTTGCAAGAAAAGGTGTTCCAGTAAGAGTTAATGCAATAGCACCAGGATATACAATGACAGATATTTTAAAAACAGTACCTCAAGATTTACTAGATAAATTCGCTAGCCTTACTATGTTAAAACGTTTAGGACAACCCGAAGAAATCGCTAAAGTAGCTTTATTTTTAGCCAGTGATGATTCTTCATATATTACTGGACAAACTTTACAAGTAGATGGTGGAATGAGACTTTAAATTATTTATATATATAGAAAAGACGTGATTAATATGGAAAAACCAACAGTTGGAATTGTTGGAACTGGTATTTATTTACCAAAAAACAAAATAACTGCAAAGGAAATTAGCGAAGCAACCAAAGGTGTTTGGGCTGAAGAAGCAGTTTATGATAAACTTGGGATAAAAACTAAGTTAGTCCCAGGTGAATTTGATGGGACACAAGAAATGGGTGTCTATGCAGCACAAGATGCTTTAAAGAATACAGGAGTAAATCCCTTAGATATTGATGTAATAATCTGTGTAGGAGAAGAATGGAAAGAATATCCTTTGACAACCTCAGCTTTATATATTCAGGATAAAATTGGTGCAACAAATGCTTGGGGTATCGATGTAGCCAACCGTTGTTGTACAACCGTTTCAGCTATGAAAATGGCAAAAGACATGTTGATAGCTGATGAAGAAGTAAATGTGATTATGGTAGTTGGTGGATATAGAAACTGTGACTTTGTAGATTATTCAGATAAAAATATGTCAATGATGTATAACTTAGGAGCAGGTGGTGGAGCTATAATCCTCAAAAAGAATTATAACAAAAATCTTCTTTTAGGATCACATATCATAGCTGATGGCTCTCTTTCTAGAACTGCAGGAGTTGAAATCGGTGGAACTGCGAACCCAATTACACATGAAAACTTAGAAGAATCCAGAAAATCTTTAAGATTAATGGATCCAGTTAAGATGAAAGAAAGACTTAATAAAGTATCTATGCCTAATTGGTTTGAATGTATAGATAAAGCTTTAAAAAAATCGAATTTAGAAAGAAAAGATATTGATTATTTAGCTATTCTACATATTAAAAGATCAGGACATTTAGGTATTCTTAACACCTTAGGATTGACAGAAGATCAAACGATTTATTTAGAAGAGTATGGACACATTGGTCAAGTAGACCAAATATTATCTTTGCACAAAGCATTGGAACAAAAGAAGGTGAAACCTGGTTCTGTTGTTTGCATGCTGGCCGCTGGTATAGGATATGTATGGGCAGCAAATATTATTAAGTGGGGAGGAGTAAATTAATGACTAAATATCTATTAATTTTACTTGGAAGTTTAATCTTAATATATTTCTTGGTTGACTTAATCTACTTAAGAAAAAGTGAGCACAGAATCAAATTAAGAGGTAGACTTAGTAACGTTTTATTAATCATAGGCATTATAGGCGGATTTTACATAACGATTAATGAAATGACATTACATTTATTCTTGCAGATCCTCTTTCTAAACTCTGTTGAATTATGTGTTTTAATTTTAGCAACTACAGGAATCATTTTAATTTTTAAGACTTCAATAACAACCAATTTTGCTCAAGGGTCTTTGGCTACAGTAGGTGCATATTTTGCAGCTACATTAACCATTAGATTAACGGCAGAGACTTCAATGACCACCGTCCAAATCATCGCATTATCAATTTTGGCTGGAGTTGTTTTGTCCTTTATTATAGGGTTGTTTATTGATACTGTAATTATTAGAAATGCAAAACGAGTTACTTCAGTAGGAAAGCAAATGATAACTATGGGATTGGTATTAATGTTAATGGGTGGAATCCCATTGATATTTGAAAAATTATCATATACCATTAATGCATTTTCTTACGAAATTACAACGATTCCTTACGGAGATAAAATGTTAGTATTACCGAATCATAATTTAATATCAATTATCATTACTGTTGTTGTGCTTTCTATCCTTTTTATAACCTTAAGAGTTACAAAATGGGGACTAGGGGTACGAGCAACAGCATCCAATGAAATTGTCGCTAGCATGATGGGAGTTAATACCAGAGTTATTACTGCAATGAGTTGGGCAATTGCTGGAGGACTTGGAGCGTTAGCTGCTTGTCTATATGCACCATTAAGCTCACAGTTGACAGTTACTTTTATGACACCAGTACAGATTAATGCATTTTTATCATCTGTTTTAGGAGGGTTCTTCACATTTGGTGGATCAATCGTTGGTGCTATTTTAATTAATTTATTTACATCAATTGCATCATTCTTTAATTCAGTTTGGTCTAATGTAATTGTTTATGTATTAATCTTATTACTTGTTCTTGTTAAGCCACTTGGGTTGTTTGGCAAGAAGACTGCAAAGAAGGTGTAATGATGAATACACTTTTATTACAAAAATCAAGACATAGTCTAAAGTCGATTATTAATCATCCATTCTTTGGATATATCTTTTTTGGATTAATTTTATTAGTAGCTCAACTACTAACATTATCAGGAATCATTCCTCCATCAACTATGGAATCAATTATTCTAACCTTAATTTATTCTGTAGCTGCATTAGGATTTTCTTTATTGCTAGGATATGCAGGATTGGCATCACTTGGTACAGCAGGATTTATTGGTTTGGGAACATATTTAACTGGATATTTTGCTGGAACATTGGATTTATCATTTGGATTAACAATTTTAATCTCATTAGCAGGTGCAATCATCATTGGAACCATTGTTGGATTTATATCTCTTAGAATTGAAGGAATGTATCTTGCAATTATTACCTTAGGATTATCTGAAATATTAGTTGAAATATTCAAGAGTTTTGATGCATTTACTAATGGAGTAGATGGACTAGGATTTAGAACTTTCGATTTATTTGGAACCCTTGTAAGCGATAATTCAGTTTATATCATCATCATTATTGTTTTCGTTATTGTCATGTTAGCAACGATTAATATTATTAAGAGTCCAACAGGGAGAGCTTTACTTGCGATGAAAAACAGTACATCAGCAGCTCAATCTATGGGAATTAGCTTATTAAAATATCGTTTATTAGCATTTATTATTTCTACTGTATATGCAGTAATCGCAGGGATGCTGTATATGATTATGAAAAAGTTCAGTGTGCCTACAACATGGAATTTAAGCATGTCATTAAATATTTTAGCAGCTGTTATTGTTGGAGGTAGTCAATCAATTTATGGGATAACATTAGGGATGTTTATGATTTATGGACTAAGTCCCGCAATCTTATCTAATATTGAATTTTTTAGTAGAGTTAATGGTTCAGAAATGATTTTTAATGGATTACTTATTATCTTAGTTGTTATGTTCTATCCAGGAGGTTTAATTCGATTAGTTCAAACGATTGCCACATTTATAAAGAAAAAATATCTAGAATTCAAGCAAAAGTGGAAAGAGTACAGGTATGGTAAAGATGAATAAATATATGTTAGAGAGACTTATATCTAGAAAAGAAAAGCTAATACAAAAGTCCACATTTTATCAAACATTCTTACCAATATCGGTAAGTGAAAAAGAAGAAAAACTTATTAAAAAACTTGAATATCTACATAAAAATAAAGCATTTAAACTTAGAAAACTAGCAATTGCTGCGGGATTAGAAACAGAAGCTATAAAACAAGAAAAGATAACTAAAATAGAAAAAATTGAAGAAAAATATAAGTTGAAACATAGAGCATTAAACCAAAGTAAATTTAGAGCTTTAAAGAAACAAAATCATGATGAAGTTGAAATAGAATTTGAACAAAAATCAAAAAAATATATTGAACTAGAAAAAGATGAAATAAAAAAGCAAATACATAAGTTTGATGCTAGTGAACAGATTGAAGAGGCTAGAAACTTATATCAAGAAAAATTAAATGAATTTGATATAATTCTACAAGCTAAAGAACAAGCATTGAAACAAAAACATGAAGAATCAATTCAGAAACTTACAGAAAGAGTTAATAATAAAATCAAAAAAATTGATTCAAAAATAAAGATTTTATCAAAACAAATTGATCAAGCAAAATCAACAATTCCAGATTTAACATATGGCGTTGATGATGACATATTATTGAGACTCAAAGACCTAACCATGAGATTTGGTGGATTACTAGCAGTAGATAATCTTACATTTGATGTTAAAAAGAATGAAATATTTGGGTTAATTGGTCCAAATGGAGCAGGAAAAACAACAGTATTTAACTGCTTAACAAAATTCTATAATCCTACTGCAGGAGAAATGTACTATCGTAAGAATGATTTAGAAGTTGTTAAATTAAATGATTATCAAGTGCATAGCATCGTTAAATTAGGGATTGTTAGAACATTCCAAAATGTAGAGTTAATTTGGGAACTATCTATTTTAGATAACCTTTTAGTTGCTGCTCATACAAATTATCAAACAGGATTTTTTGGTCAATTAGTTCATACAAGAGGCCTAGCAAGAGAAGAAAAAGTTTATCGAAATAAAGCACTTAAAATCCTAAATGATTTAAATCTCTTACAATATCAATATGCATATCCTCTAGGATTACCATATGGTATCTTAAAAAAAGTTGAGCTTGCTAGAACATTGATGACCAATCCTAGATTAATCATCTTGGATGAACCAGCTGCTGGTCTTAACGATCAAGAAACAGATGAGTTATCAAAAACAATTAGAAAAATTAGAGATGAGTATAACACAACAATTTTCTTAGTTGAACATGACATGGGTCTTGTTATGGATGTGTGTGATACAGTATGTGCTATATCATTCGGAAAGAAATTAGCGATTGGAACTCCTAAAGAGATTCAAGCGAATAAATTAGTTCGTGAAGCTTATTTAGGTGAAGAATAATGAGTAAAAATATTTTAGAAGTCAAAGACTTAGTAGTTGACTATGGTATTATCAGAGCCTTAAAAGGTATAGATATTAATGTAAAAGAAGGATCAATTGTTGCTATATTAGGGGCTAATGGAGCGGGTAAAACGACAACGATTAGAACAATTAATGGTGTTGTTAAAGCTGCTTCCGGGGAAATCTTATTTGATGGAAAAAGTATCAAAAATCTAAGCCCTCACAAATTAGCTGATAAAGGAATTATTCAATCTCCTGAAGGTAGATTAATTCTTAGAGGATTAACCGTAGAAGAAAACCTTATGGTAGGAGCTTATTCTATTAAATCTGAAAAAATTGATACTAAAGATACTGAAGGAAATGTTATATCAACAAAGAAAAAAAGTGCTAGACAGATTAAGAAAGAAACATTAGAAGAAATATACTCATATTTTCCTATCTTAAGAGAAAGAAGAAAACAACAAGCCTCAACACTATCTGGTGGAGAACAACAAATGCTAGCGATTGGTAGAGCCTTAATGGGAAAACCAAAACTATTATTATTAGATGAACCCTCACTAGGATTGGCACCACTTATTGTTAAGGACATCTTTGAAATCATTCAAAAAATTAGAGAAAGAGGTAATACAATCTTAATTGTTGAACAAAACGCTTACCAAACATTAAAGATTGCCGATTATGTTTATGTTCTAGAAATTGGTAAAGTGAAAACCGAAGGAACAGCAGAAGATTTAATGAAAGATGATCAATTAATCTCAGCTTACTTAGGGGAACAAAAATAGTATGTAAATGCCCGTTTAAGAAGGCAAATATATAAATAAAAAATAATTTTTAAAAAAGGAGAAAATTATGAAGAAATTAGTATTATTATTATCATTAGTAGTTCTTGGCTTTGTATTTGTTGGATGTGGAGAAACAACAACAGAAGCTACTACAGCAGCACCAACAACAGCTGCACCTACTACTGAAGCTACAACAGAAGCTCCAATTGTAGTTCAAGGTGTTACTGATACCACAATTAAAGTTGGTAATGCAGCAGCTACATCAGGGTATTTTGCTACAATAGGTATTCCATTTAATGACGCAATTGAAGCAGTATTTAAACAAGTAAATGACGCTGGTGGAATTGATGGAAGAACAATTGAATTAATTCATTATGATGATGGATTTGATTCAGCACAAGGGTTAACTTATACAAACAAGTTAATCGATGAAGATGAAGTATTTGCATTAGTTGGACATTTTGGTACTCCAACTGTTGGAGCTACAATTGATTTAATTCAAGAAGTAGGAATTCCTATGGTATATGCTGCAACAGGTATTAACGCATTATACTTCCAAGAATCAGTAGGGAACCCAGTTATGGCTGTTCAACCAATCTATATGACAGATGGTAGAATCATGGCAGCTAGAGCAATCTATGAAGATTTATATGGAGAAGCAGGGGATGAATCATTACCAGCTGGAGCTAAAATTGGTGTTGTTTACACAAATGATGATGTTGGTAACTCACTAAAAGAAGGTATCGAAATTGAAGCTGAATTAGCTGGTATGGAAGATGATTTCATCTATGCAGCAGTTACATCAGGAAGTTTCAATACAGCAGTTACTACATTATATGCATCAGGCGTTTCAGCTGTATTATTAGCAATGAACCAAGAACCATTTGGTTATGCATTAACTTCAATGAGCAATATTGGACTTAATGTTCCTGTATTTACATCATATGTTAACGCAGATGTTACAGTAGTTGACCACTATCGTTATAGTGAAGATCGTCCAATCTATACAAATGCATGGGTTGATGTATTCTCTGAAGAAGGTCAAGCAGCTGCAGCTGCATACGTTGCATGTATCGCTCAAGCAGATTTACCTGACGAAACTAAAACAGCATATTATACAAACTCATTTGCTACAGCTGGATATATCGCAGCTATGGTATTTGTTGAAGGATTATTAAGAGTAGAAGCAAATGGTGATGATTTAACATGGGCTAACTATATCGCAGCTATGGAAGAAGGACCAATTGACATCCCTATGGGTGGAGTTGTTGACTTCTCTAATGGACATCGTTGGGGTATTGCATCTATGTCATTATTACAATACACATTTACTATTGGTGACAATCCAGCAACTGAAGACGTTACTGAAACAGATTTCTTAACTGAAGCATTTGTTAAAGTTAGAGAAATTGAAACTATTGAAACAATCGAAGCAAAATAATAATTAATAGTAACTAATTTGGGTAAATTGGGAGAATTTAACTATTCTCCCTTATACCCTAAATTATAACAAGGAGGCAAACATGAAAGACCACAAGTATGTTACGATAGATCAAGTAATTGATTTAGTTAAAAGTGATATGCATATCGTTGTTGGGGCAGCTTCAGCTGAACCACAAGCATTTATGTCAAATTTACATAAAGCTGCAAAAAGAGTGGAAAATGTAACAGTTGATAACTGCTTACCTTTCGCTGATGGTAAATTCTTTAAAGATGAAGAATATAGAGACTCTTTCTATTTAGATGGATGGTTTTATACACCCGTCTTAAGAAAGGCACATAAACATGGAAATATATCGTATATTCCTAACAACTTACATTTTGCTGGGAGTAAACGTTTAGATTATAGAAAAGTAGATATCTTCGTAACCGCTGCTACTTTGCCAGATAAACACGGATATGTTTCATTATCTCTTTCTAATATTTATGAAAAAGAAATCTTAGAACAAGCAGATATTGTAGTGTTAGAAGTTAATGAAAATTTCCCTTATACATATGGTGATATGGAAGTTCACATTAATGATATTGATTATATGGTTAAAACAGATTATCTACCACCAACAATACCAAATTTAGATCCTAATGAAAAAGATGTAAAAATTGGTAAGTTTATCGCTGAAAAAATCAATGATGGTGATTGTATCCAATTAGGTATTGGTGGAGTTCCAAATGCTGTTGCTAAACAGTTATTTGATAAAAAAGACTTAGGTATTCATACTGAGATGTTTACTAGTAGTATGGTTGACTTAATGAAAGCTGGAGTTATTAACGGCAAGAAAAAAACTTTACACAAGGGTAAAGTTGTATGTTGTTTTGCATTAGGAACACAAGAAATGTATGATTACATAGACCATAATCCTGCTGTTACAATTTTACAAGGTAGATATGTTAATGATCCATCAGTTATTGGATTAAATGATAACCAAGTATCAATTAACTCAACCTTAGAAGTTGATTTAACAGGTCAATGCTGTAGTGAATCTATTGGAACTAGACAGTTTTCTGGAACAGGTGGTCAAAGCGATACTGCAGTAGGAGCTCAAAATGCAAAAAATGGTAGATCATTTATTAGTTTATATTCAACGGCTATGGTTACAAACAAAGAAACAGGCGAAAAAGAAGAGGTATCTAAAATTGTTTGTACATTAAAAAGAGGAGCTGGAATATCATTATCTAGAAATGATGTCGATTATGTTGTTACTGAATATGGTATTGTAAGACTTAGAGGTAAAAACATAAGAGAAAGAGCAAAACTTTTAATTTCAATTGCTCATCCTAAGTTTAGAAAACAATTAATGGAAGAAGCATTAAAAGAAGGTTTTATCAATGAGCATTTTTAAATATCAAAACAAAGATATCTTTTATGAATTAGATGGTGATGCATCTAAACCTAAAATCATTATTCTAAATGGAATTATGATGTCTACAAAATCATGGATTCCATTTATGAATACATTAACCGAACATTTTCAAGTATTAAGACTTGATTTCTTTGATCAAGGTCAATCACATAGATTAGTAGAAGGTAATTACACACACACTGAACAAATTGACTTAATGAAAGCATTATTTGATTATCTAAATATAAAAAAAATAAATATTGTTGGAATTTCATATGGAGGAAATGCAGCACTTGCATTTGCTTGTAAATACCAAGCATATGTTAAAAGACTATTATTATTTAATTCATGCGCATATACATCACCTTGGTTAAAAGATATCGGTGATGGATGGAATTTAGCAGGTAGAACAAGAAATGGTCAGTTATACTATAATATTGCAATTCCAGTTATATACTCTTCTAAATATTACGAAGAAAAATTAGATTGGATGAGAGCTAGAGAAAAAGTATTATTACCGATATTCTCTGATCCAGAATTTCTTGATAGAATGGAAAGACTAACGATATCAGCTGAATCATATGATGTAAGGGATAAATTAAAAGATTTACAAGTTCCTACAATGATTATATCAGCGGAACAAGATACGTTAACTCCTATGAAAGATCAAGAATATTTATATAAACATATTAAAGATTCAATATGGATTAAACTACCTGATGTAGGACATGCATCCATGTATGAAAATCCATTAACATTTACAACATTGATTACGGGATTCTTTTTAGTTAAAGACGAAACATACACCATCTAGGTGTTTCTTTAAAATTTCTTTTCTTCAGAAGGAGATATTTTGTATGTAGGGGGCTAGAATATCTCCTTCTCGAACAAGAAATTCACTAAAAAAATACATACGACTTGACAAAAGGACTTGCATATTGTATACTAACTCTGTAAATAGCAAAGCTAGCGAAAGTTAGTGACGCAAAGCTATAGGGCCTTCGTAAGATGGTAGCCAGTTGCCGTTATCTTTTAAAGATGAGGGCGTTTTTTTATTTCTTAAGATTACTCTTAGGAATATGAAAAAATGCTGAAGTCTAGGGTGATGGCTTTTTTTATTACAAAAAATAAATCATCCAATTAGGATAGGAGGTGCTTATTATTGGGCCAAAAGATTAGGTTAGCCGAACGAGTAGTCAGAGCCTCTCGTGCCGCAAGGGTAGCTAAGGCTAGTCGTTTTGGAATAATAGTAAGTGCTATACTAACTTTTCTAATCTTTGCGGTATCCTACTATGGAGAAGTAGTTGGAAACTTCACTTTCACACTTGATAGAGTGGCACAAGATGCTGGTATAACAATGTATGAAAGCTTACGGGATAAGGATTATACAGCTCGACTTATTTCTGACAAAGTAGAAAACGCAGAGGGCATGACAGGATATTGTGGAACTGAATATTATAATGGCGAATTTGGTGAAGATGTTTGTCTTCCAAGTGATCTAGAGGTTAGTTCAGTAGATGGTAATAACAATGGTGAATCCTACATTGTTTATACATTTTACGTTGAAAACTTAGGAGATGTAATGGTTGACCTTGAAGCCGAAATGAATATCATTTCTACATCAAGGGACGCTGAAGAAGCATTAAGAGTAAGAATAATCATTGATGGTGTTGGTACAACATATGCCAAAAGACAATCTGAAAGAGGAGACTCTCCCGGAGAATTAGAACCATTAACTGAAGCGTTTTATGGACCAAATGTTGTTATGCAAGAAGAATTAACCGAATTTATGCCAGGGGATATCATGAAAGTTACAATCTTGATTTGGTATGAAGGGGTAGACGCTGACCACACTATCAATTTAGTAGGTGGAGGCGTAAAATTAGATATGAA
>CAZZPD010000010.1:0-30398 GCA_964655885.1 uncultured Candidatus Izemoplasmatales bacterium
ATTTCTCTATCATAATCTTTTTTAGTGAATCCAAATTTAGTTAAAAACATATCAATCATTGTTAAATATTCATATCCACCTTTAATTTGAAATTCATTTTCGGTATATGTGTATCTCTTAAGCATAGTTTCTGAATGATCAGTTTTTAACTGTTCAGTAATATTATGTAGTTTTTTCTCTAACTCAACAACTTCACTAAATACTGATAAGCATTCTTCAAACATTGTATTATCTAATGAAGAAATAATATCTTGAGACAAATATCCTATTTTTGCTTGCCCAAAAATAAAAATTTCCCCAGAATCTGGGGCAATTTCGTTTAATATCATTTTTATCAAAGTTGTTTTACCGACACCATTGCGCCCGATAAGCGCAACCTTGTCTAAAGTGTTGATTTCTAATGATAGATTATCAAAAAGTACATTACCGCCAAATGTTTTTTTTAGGTTATTTATTTTTAGTAAGTTCATAATGTCACCACCTAAAACTCGTAAATTTAGCGATAATTTTCGCTACCATATCCATTTTAACAGATTTGTTACGTTATGACAACAAAAAATTATATAAAAAAAGAAGCAAAAATTTTGCTTCTTATGCAGGATAAATAAATGATAATATTACAAACGTTAAATAATACCCGCCAATTAACGTTAGTATCACTCCAAAGATAATTGAAACCGTTACTTCAATTTTTCTTGGATTGCCTGTTGTTTTATACTTTATTTGTTGCACTTTTTGAATTGATTTTCTTGGGAAAATAACAAAACTCATTCCAATGATAATGAATATTAAGCTGATTAACATTCCTAGTATTTTCAAAAATATTTCCATACAATTAATCTAAATCCTTTTTAACATCTTCATTTCTTATATCAAGTAATGAAGGATCTTCCATTAGCTTTTTAAAATATCTAAGCGATAAAGAGTTATATAATCCATCACTAATACGCTCATCAATAACTACTCCAGCTCTCATTATTTTCTTAACAACAATCTCTTTTGATTCTCTGTCTTTTACAACTGGTTCATACTTTTCTTGACCTATTGAAACAAAAGTACCTGTTGTACCAAAATTATAAATATGATGCAAAACTGGTGGCATCTTAATTGATTTTAAATGAACTAAGAATACAGATGTATGCATTGGGCTACCATCTATAATTGACTTAGGTAATATACCATGCTTATCCATCCACTTAAGGAATCCAACTAAAATCTTAATCATGAAATTAGGCATTTTACCAACTATAGCATCAGCTATTTTATCGGTTTTATTTTTCTTATCAACGCCTTTATTTTCTTTTATAATAGCGTCTAATTTTTCTTTTACATCGTAAATGCTTTCACTTCCATCAAAAGTCAATTTTACTGTTGTTTCTTCGGCTGTATCTACTAATTTCTTCTTGATTGCAAATGAAACTTGGATATTATTTCTTTTGTAAATTCTTCCGTTAACAATAAAACGATTTAATTTAGGTCTTTCAGATAACAATCTTACAACAGCAGCTACTAATATATCTAAGTATGTAAAACGAACACCTTCAGTATTCTTCTTCTCTTTTATATAATTATCAATACCTTCACAATCATAATCTTGAAACTGATTAACCATAGCATCATATCTTTCAAACATGATGTGTGGTACAATTTTCATAAATGGGTCAATATTTTTTATTCTTTTACCATCACTTCTAAATCCAAACATTGGATCACCCCTCTAATTAAGTTAATATAAATTTTATCATAAAAAAATCATATAAGCAATTTTTTTGTAAACAATGAAAAATTACCTCTTTATAATTAATAAAGATATGATATAATTTTTATACTGAGGTGAATTATGAATAAAAAAAGAATTACATACGTGATATTTCCTTTTATATTAATAGGCTTAATGTTATTTATAACTTATTTTGGCCCTCAATGGTATTCAGAAACCTTTGGTGTAGTAGGGAAAGATTACAGCTGGATTTTTAAAAATTTTAATAATTTAGTTCCTTTCTTAGATTGGACAATATATCCTTATGTAATAGCATATCCTGTTTGGATGATTGGTGTTTTTGTTATCGGATATTACTCTAAGAAAAGATTATATAATATCTTAGGTGTTGTTATTGTCACTTTCTTAATTTGTGGTGCGTGGTATATGCTTTTTCAATCAGATGTTGAAAGTTGGAGAACAACATCTGGACTATTCATAAATAATGATTATGCTACTCCAAGAACTGATCTTAATTTTACTGAGTCCTTAGTCATGATGATATACATGGCAGCTGGTCCAAGAAACGCTTTACCATCTATGCATACTTTGAACAGTTGGATATGTATTCTTGGTGTAAGAGGAAATAAAAATATCCCTAAATGGATTGTTATATTAACTTGGATTTTCAATATTGCAATTATTATTTCTACACAAACAACAAAACAACATTATATTATTGATAGTATTGTAGCTCTTACTTTAGCTGAATCAGCATATTGGATACTTAGAAATACTAAGTTCACGAAATGGTTAGAGCACATATTTAGCAAACTCAATTCAAAATATGGTTTAGATTGGGATGGAATAATACGATAAACACTTTCAATTTTGAAAGTGTTTTTTATATAAAAAAAGCTGATTTCTCAGCTTTTTATTCAATATCAATTATTCTTAATGTGTTTGTTTTACCGTGTTTTTGACCCCATCCTGAAGTTATTACTAATGTTTCTCCTTTTTTGAATCCAAAACTCTTAGCAACTTTCATAGCTACTTCATCATGAGTATTAATATCCGCTATATCATCTACTACTGTTGCAAATACTCCACAGTAATAAGATAGTTTTTGACAAGTACTTACACTATCTGTGATAGCTATAATTGGAACACTAGGTCTAAATTTGCAAATTCGTTTTGCCGTACCACCTGTTTCAGTAAAAGCGATGATCACCGGAACATTTGGTAAAGTTAAAACTGATCTACATACAGCAATACTAATTGCATCATTGACTGTTTGATGACTTGTTTCAATTGATTGATCAAGTTTTGATTCGTAATCAATAATATCCTCTATTGCTTTAGCAATTGTATCCATTGTTAACACTGCTTCAATAGGATAGTTTCCTGCAGCAGATTCTCCAGATAACATGATGGCATCTGAACCATCTAAGATTGCATTAGCAACATCACTAGCTTCTGCTCTTGTCGGTCTAGGTGATAAAATCATTGATTCTAACATATGTGTAGCTGTAATAACGGGTTTCCCAACTTCATTTGCTTTAGCGATGATTTTCTTCTGATAAATTGGAACTAATTGAGTTGAAACTTCTACCCCCAAATCTCCTCTAGCAACCATAATTCCATCTACTTCTTTAAGAATCTCATCAAGGTTATCTACACCTTCTTGATTTTCAATTTTTGCGATTAATTCAATTTTGTCTTTTGTTTCTTCTTTTAAGATTTTTTTAACAGCAATAACATCTTCTCTTCTTCTAACAAACGATAAAGCAATCATATCTACTTTATTTCGAGCTGCAAAACGAATATCTTCATCATCTTTTTCAGAAATGAATGGCATAG
This sequence comes from uncultured Candidatus Izemoplasmatales bacterium, assembly GCA_964655885.1. Lineage (GTDB taxonomy): Bacteria > Bacillota_I > Bacilli_A > Izemoplasmatales > Hujiaoplasmataceae > 4572-104. Next base: position 3,560 of record CAZZPD010000010.1, read on the forward strand.
ATAATTTAACGTTTGGCACATTAACACCTTTTCTAGATTTAATATACCCAGGATTAAACACTCTACATTTAAAGCTATCTGTACTTTTTTCTATAACATCAAGCCTAATTTTACCATCATCTATTAATACAAAATCATCAATTTTTATATCATTAAATAATTCCAAGGCTGTAACATGAAATCTTTCTTTATTCCCTAAAACTTGGTCTTTAACGATATTTACAATATCTCCAACTTCAAAATAAACTTTATCATCTTCAAACATCCCAGTTCTTATTTCTGGTCCTTTTGTATCTGCCATGATTCCAATATAACGATTTTTTTCTTTTGCAACCTCGCGAATCATTTTTATTCTTCTTTTATGTTCTTCATGATTACCATGAGAAAAATTTAACCTTCCTACATTCATTCCAGCATCAATCATTTTGCTAATCATTTCAATATTATCTATTGCTGGACCAACTGTACATACTATTTTAGTCTTTCTTTTCATGATTTTCCTCCTTGAGATATCTACTTAATTATACTATAAAAATCAAAAAAAACGAAGTCTTGTTTTTAAGACTTCGCATTTTAATATTATCTTCTAAAAATAATTACTAAACCAACTGCAATAAATAAAGCTGGGACAATATATTGTGTATAATCCCATCCTTGTTCACGTAGTAAGAATCCTACTCCAAGAACAAGTAAAATAGCATTACCAGCAGTTAATCCCTGTCTAGACATTGACATTAACGCAGGAACAATCAGAAATAATGTCCACCAACCATTAAAGAAAATATTTACGGGAATAACATTTAGAGCATTCAGTAAAATAACAATACCAATAACTAATAATATGATACCTAATGTGTTATGTCTTTTCATCTTTTCCTCCTAAAAATTATATCTATATATTAAATTTAAAATTACCTTAATCATCAAATTTTTATAAAAACAATCAAGTTTCATAGTCAAAGACAATGAACTTAATCTTCTTCCTCATCTTCATCTTCTTTATCATCAAACCTTACAGATACAGAGTTCCTTTTGATTTTAACATGTGCAAGATTATCAACTACTTTTATCTTGAACTCGATTCTTCTTATTTGTTTGGAAGAGTTATAATCAGCTTCCAATAAATAAACATGATGTTTAAGTCCAGCAAAACCATAAATCATTGCTAAATACATTCCTCCTAGCAACCCTAAGTTAAGCCCTTCCTTAAACAAATACTCATTATCGATTCCTAGGTGAGCAATCTTTTGGAACATATCATATGCGTCTTCAGGATAACCATTTTCACATGCACAAATAATATACATAATTCTTGATAAATATTCAGGATTGATTGATCTTCTCATGTAATGTTTATAATTAGCTAGCAATACATCGGGAGAGAATTCCTTTAAGAATAAAGCTAATAAAATTAATACATTTGCATCTCTAAGATAACTTGTTTCCTCTAAATTTTTAATCCTAGTTTTTTCTAAAAAATTTATTTTACGACCAGATAATACTTTTTTATCCTCTAAATTAAAGTATTTATCATAACTTTCAATCAAATAATCTATGTTTTCTTTCTTGGTATATAGTTTTCTTCTTAATTCTCTAACCTCTGACAACAAATCTACATAACCAGTTGATTTCATATATCTTGTTGCTTCCATCTTATCGAGGTCTTTTGCAAAAGCTACACATTTAATTAAAGCATCTAGACTATTTTTTATCATATAATTTGTATATGCTTCATTATCAACATGCCCATGCAAATCATCTAATCCTCTAACATTAAGAAAATCATAGTGTTTTTTGTTATCACTTAAAGTTGCATAAGACAAATAGAATCTAGCGCATTCAAACATCATATCAAGTCCGCCTTGAAACAAAATTGAATAGTCAGCTGAACGTTCAACATATTCATAGACTCCAAAGATGATTGAAGCATTAATATGAATATTATTCTTCATGTTGTACTGATTTAATTCGTAACCTTCAACTCCAGATTCGTTTGGATAAAAGGCACCTTCATATCCGAATTTTTTTGCTTTTCTTTTAGCCTCTTCTAAGCCATTTATTCTATACATTACCATTCTTCTAGCACTAATTGGGTCAGTGTTGATATAAAAAGGCAATAATAATATCTCCGTTCTCCAAGAAACTGAACCATTATGAAATTGACCTGATAAACCTGATTTACCTACAGAAACTTTATCTGAATATGGTCGATTAGAAATCAGTTGATATACAGCATATTCCATCTGTTTTCTAACTTTATCATTATTAAATATTTCTACTTTGGCAATATCATATTTATTTTTCCAAAATGCTTGATTTTTCTTATATAAAGCTTTATAACCAATTTCTTTGGCTTCTTTTATTAATTCTTTTAGTTTTTCTAAACAGTTTTCTTCTGAATGCATTACTCCAGCATATTTATATACTGTATATACTACTTCAGGGTTAAGCTCAAATTCAAATTGAGATATACTATCATTTGGTTTTAAATCTTCACTTTCAAAATTTTTTGTAAAGGATAATCCAACAACAACTTCGTCATTATGATGTTTTGTACTTGAAGTCACATAAATTGAATCTTCATCTTTAATCATTTTAGATTCTATAAGATGATTTTCAGAAATATTCCAAACTATCTGATCAATCCCTTCTAATAATTCAACAGTAATAAATTTATTTGACTTAAACATATATTTACTATAAATAAGATTCTTGTTTGTTTGATCAACGAATCTTTCACTTTTAATCATAATTTCAGTATCACTATATTTAAAATCAGTTCTTCTTCTAAACACTCCATTATCGGTATCTAGAGATATCTCGTGATATTCAGGTCTAAATGTTTTTGGGTTTAAGATAATTCCATCAGCTCTTACCATGGTAAATAATGGATTATAAGCGTTGATGCTTTCTTTAATTGTTTCTCCATCAAATAATCCATTTAAATTAAGCGCAACAAAATCAGATGAGTCATTCTCATCTAATGTTCCACGATATCCAATATACCCATTACTTATTAAGAATTTTGAACCTAAGGCTACTTGTTCTTCTCTTTTGTAGCCTTGATGTTCTAACACTCCCATAAATAGCCTCCAGTCTGATAAAATCACCATGCATTAACACTAATATTATCTATGTTTTTCGTTAAAAGGTCAACCTATTTAAAAAAAACATATTATTTTATATATTATAATACAAATTTAAATTTTTATTTGTTGCAATTTTAAGACTTATTTGTTACAATATTTACGCAATTACTAGTGGAGGTGAAAACATGGCAAATAACAAACAACAAATGAAACGTAATAAACAAAATGAGAAAAGACGTCTTGCAAATGCATCATTCAAATCTTCTTTAAAAACAGCAATCAAAAACGTGGAATTATCTGTAACGAATAACGAAAAAGAACAAGCAATTGAAGCTTTAAGTTTAGTTTACAAAAAATTAGATAAAGCTGTCTCTAAAGGAATTCATCATAAAAATTACGCCAACAGACAAAAAGCACGTTTATCACATAAAGTTAATAGCTTATAAGAAAAAAGCCAGTTGGCTTTTTTTTTATTCTAAATTAAGTAAAAATAACTCAATACCAAGGAACTTATCAATTTGTCCACTTTTTATTTTATAATCTAATTCTTCTAATTCACTTAGAATTTTCATTAAACGCTCGTTAGTAACATTCTTTGCATTTTGCATCATATAATATACTCGACCGCTACTAGCTCTAAAATATTTCATAATATCTTCTTTTCGATATTTTTGTTTCACTAATTCTTTTGTATAAAGAATTTCTTGGAATTTATTGCTGATAGTTGCCAACATCCAGATTGGATCAATTTTAATTGATTTTAAATCCTGATATATATCAATGCATTTATTGATATCACTATCTACAACAGCATTAACAAGTTCAAAGATATTATCATCAATATCTTTAGTAACAACATCATAAATCATATCACTAGTAATTTGTCCTTTGTTTAATGCATAAGTAATTAATTTGTTTAATTCATTTTCTAGTAATGTTGAATCATTTCCTATACGATTAACAAATTGTGTTAATGCTAATGGATCAATTGAAAGATTATTTTTAGCTACTTCATCTTTGATATAATCATAGATTGAATCTGACTTTGATTTAATCTTGAAATCTTTAACTTCAATGTTTTTATTAAGATATTTTACAATGTTCTTTCTAGAATCTAATTTTTCATATGGAGCTAACAAAACCATCAATGTTGTAGGATTAAAGTAATCTATATATCTTGTTAATGTTTCTATTTCTTCTTTAGAAGCATTTTTCTTTTCTGATAAAAAAGAACAGTTTCTTATAATTACACCTTTCTTTTCAGCCAAAAAAGGTAAAGTCATAGCGTTAGTAATCGCTATTTCTAAACCATCTTCTTCATAATCATAAGTTTCAATATCTTGAGGTTTTATTTCATTATTTTTAAATAGAATATCAAGATTCTTCTTAATTAAATATGAATCATCTCCATAAAATAGTAAACAATTGGTATTCATTTCATCACCAATATTATTATATCATAATAAATATCAAAATTATACATGCCAAAGTATATATCTGTTACGTTTTTGTTTCTGATATAACTCAATAATACTTAAATTTAATATATCACAATCATAGATTGTTATTGAACCTGATTCATCTGTTCTAAATGTTTGATAATTGTATGCTTGTAACAGACTTAAAACATCTTTATTTGGCAAGTCATAAGCGTTATTTTTTCCAACAGATATGATGGCTATTTCACCACTAGTTTCTTTAATAAAAGCTTCTATAGATGATGTATTTGATCCGTGATGTGAGACTTTTAGAACATCAATATTTAAATTATATTTATTTACTATCTCTCTTTCTATTTTTTCTTCTATATCTCCCGTGAATAAGTACTTTTTTCCTCCAATTAATCCGTATAATACGATGGAATTGTTATTTTCGTTTTCATCAGTTGTATTTGCACTTAAGACTTGAAATTTTGATTTTCCACATTCAATACAATATCCCTCATCAATTATTTGATATTTTGTAATACCTAGAAGGTCAGAATTTAGATATATTTTTTTTATATTTAGATTATTTATTAAATCTTCGAGTTCGCCATAGTGATCACTATGAAAATGAGTAATGACTAATATATCTATTTCGAAGGTATTATTCCCTTTAAAATATTGGATTAGATTATCATAATTGTCATTGTCTCCAGTATCAATTAACATATCACAATTATTATCATGTATATGGATAGCGTCACCCTGAAAAACATCTAGAAATCGGACAAATCTATTTGTCGGGTAGTTTATATACAAAGATCCTAAATATATAGTAATCAACAACATTACATAAAGCATTGTTTTTTTAGCATTCTTTAAGTTAATAATTAGCATATATAAAATAATATAGAATAATAGTTTATGTATAATTGTAGGGAAGTTAAAATCTATTGTTTTATTAATACTCAAAAATAATTCAGTGCCACCTAAAAAAATCTTTATAATAAAATTATAAATACTGCTTAATTTAGGTAAAAATAAAGTTATATAGCTAAATGGTAAAAATATATAACTTACAAATAGTATAAAGAACAAATTACTTATCAAAAAAATTATTCCTATTTCCTTATTCAATTCTAAAGTAATAGGTAAGCTAATCGTTGTAGCTAAAAGTGTTATTTTTAAAAGGTTTAGTATCTGATCATCTGATTTAAATAAATAATCACCCATAATAATAGATAAAGAGATTAAAAAAGATAATTGAAATCCTAATGAGTAAATGCTATATGGATTAATTAACAATAAAATTATAAATATAAATGCTAATATATCAGTTCTAGTTAAAATTAAGTTCAGTTTTTGATTAAGTGTTATACCAAAAATTAAGCTAGAGGCTCTTATAATTGAAATTTTGAAACCAGTAATTATATTAAAAAAAACCAAGAAAATGATAATTACATAACTACTTAATTCTTTTGTGATATTAATTCTTTTAAGGATATTTCTTAAAAAGCCTATCATTAAAGCGATATGCATTCCACTGATTGCAAAAAGATGTGTGATTCCTAGTTTGGTAGTAGCGCTATATAGATTATCATCTAAGTCATTATCTCCTAAAACAAACAGCTTCAAGAATGAGGCTGTTTGGTCACTAAAATGATTCATTATATATTTGTTTATTTTGTATTTTATTATATATATACTAAATGACTTGTTACTTATATCTATATTATTTACATTAACAACAGCGTTAATATTTTTACTTTTTAAATATTGATTATAGTCAAATGTATGAATCATATTAAACGTATCTGTATCGATGTAATTACCTGAAATTTCTACAATCATTCCAGGTTGTAAATCTAATATATTTTCATAATAACATAGATACTTAATGTCTCCTTTTAATATAAAACTATCGTCATATACTTCTTGAATTTTACCATTGATTGGAAATCCCTGTGCAGAAGTAGATTCTTCACTGAATATCATTCTTAGATTTATTAAAGCAATTACTATTAGAGCATATACTAAAATATTTTTTGATTTTCTAAAAAGATAAATAACTTCAAGAACTAATAATATCCAACCTATATATGTTGTTCTAGAAATATAATAAAAAACGATAAGAATTACTATATGAATGTAATTAGATGCATCATACAGTAATAAATGCTTTAATTTGTTCATAAATGATTTCTTTTATACCTGACACATTCATAACATCTTCAATCGTTAAATAATCTCCATATTCAGATCTATAATCGATGATTCTTTGAGCTAATATTTGGCCTATACCAGGTAATGTCATTAACGTTTCAAGATTAGCAGTATTTATATTAATTAAATTGTTTTCAGTATCGTCTATTGCTTCATCTTCATAGGAAGGAATATAGATAGAAGCTCCAAGGCATAAAGTAATTTCAAAATCAACTTTAGATAAATCACAATTTGTTGTTACTCCTCCAGCTTCATATATCAAATCAATTAGAGTATATGAATCTGGAATATAGTAAGTACCAGGATGAATTACTTCTCCATATATTTCAACTAGAATCTTCCTTTCAATCGCTTCATTAGAGTTAGATATAGCAGGGATAGAAATTGTCATACCATCTTCTAGAATTTGAGCTTGATCAATTGCATCTATACAAGCTTCTAAAGTTAATCCTCCAGCTTTAGAAACTAAATGATATACTCTTAATCCTTCTTCCATATAATAAATTCCAGGATTTTTAACTTCACCTTTAATTTCAACAATTATTCTATTATCCTCATGATTAGTCACAAAGGAATTTTTTGGAATTGTTATTACTTGACTATCTTCTAAAATTTGAACTAAATTAATATCAGTGGTATCAGCCTCTGTAGTTAAGCCACCTGCTTCATTAATTAAGTCATATATTCTTGAATTATAGTATAATTCATATACTCCTGGATTTAGAACTTCTCCTTTAATCTCTACTAAAATCTTAACCAAATCTTCACTTATATTTGTGCTGCTTTCATTAATATTCTTAGGTATTTGTATTACCATTTCATCATAGACTTTGCTTGCTAAGTTTACTTGAGATATATCGGCATTTTCTGTTAATCCTCCCGCAATTTTAATTAAATCACTAATTCTCAAATTATAATAGACTTCATAGACTCCTGGATAATTCACTTCTCCTTTAACCTCTACAAATACTTTCATTACCACATCATTAAAATCATCATCAATATTTTCTGATAATGAGGGTATGGTTATAATCATTTCGTCATAGATTTTACTTGCAAGATTAATTTTTTCTAAATCTGCGTTATCTGTTAATCCTCCTGCTATTACAATCATATCCCCTATTCTAAGATAGCTAGGTACCTCATAAAATCCTGGGTTATTTACTTCACCTTTAATATCAACAATAATATGTTCATATTCAGGTTCATCATATTCAGATGTTATCAAAACTTCTGAATATTCATCTGCATTAATATTCTCATTTAAAAACAAATCTTCGTACTTAAATAAAATAACTGAAATTATTCCTAAAAACAAAATTATATAAATCTGATACTTTTTAATAAATGACATAGTAACCCTCCTTTATTAAAATAATACCGATTATTTTCGTTTTTCCTTTTATTAAAAAAACCAGGTTTCCCTGGTTTAAATATTCATGGCATTTAAATGACTTTTTAGTATATTTGCGGATTTGTTAAGCTTTTCTAATTCATCATCACTTAACTTCAACTTAACCACGTGGTGCACGCCATCTTTATTGATAACTGCTGGCAAGCCAATATAAACATCTTTTTCAATATCATATACTCCATTGTTATAAGCTGATATTGGTAGAATTCTGTTTTCATTATTTAATATAGCTACAGTAATTTTAACTAAGGCTAAGCCAATTGCATAATAAGTTGCATTTTTCTTATTTATAATCTCATAGGCTGCATTTTTAACTCTCATATAGATTTTATCCAAATCTTCAAAATTTATTTCTTTCATATCTTCTATTACATCTAAAATTGGTTTAGCTCCAATAAATGCATTTGACCAACATACAAATTCACTATCTCCATGTTCGCCTAAAATATAAGCATGTACATTAGCAACTGAAATATTAATCATTGATGAGATCTCATATCTTAATCTAGCAGTATCAAGTGATGTACCTGAACCGATTACTTTATTAGAAGGATATCCTGATTCTTTTAGAACTACATATGTTAAAATGTCAACTGGATTGGTAGCTACTAAGAAAATTCCATCAAACCCTGCATCCATAACTCCTCTAACAACTGATTTCATAATTTGTGCATTACGATTCAATAAGTGTAGTCTAGTTTCCCCTTCTTTTTGATTTACTCCTGCAGTGATAACAACTAGATTAGCATTTTTACAGTCCGAGTAATCTCCTGCATATATTTTCATCTTTCTAGGCGAGAACGCTAGACCATGATTTAAATCCATTGATTCACCGATTGCCTTGTCTTTATTTATGTCAATTAATACTAACTCTTCAACTGTTCCTTGATTTACTAATGAATATGCATAACTCATTCCTACAAGCCCTGTACCTATTATTACAACTTTACTTGATTGCATAATATCACTCTCCTTCATCTAGATTTTACCAAATGTTATCTAAAAAAAAGACCGTTATGCTCATGATAACGGTTTTATTTTGATTTATGTAAAACATAGATAGTTCTTTCCGGTAAAACAATAGAATCAAGCTGTTTAAATCCTACTTTTTCGAATATTCTTTCGTATTCTTTAAAGTCATGTGTTACTTCATATATTGTCGACATTTCTTCAGCACCATCAACATCTACATAGATATTATGAACAATTGAATGTTCTTTATCTCCTTTATGAGATTCCCATCTAAAATGATATTCTTCATCATTTTCTATGTAGCCATCTAGCGCATCAATATATTCAGCGCTTAAGACATCAAAGATAAAAATACCATTTTCTTTTAAAGAGTTATAAATATTTGTAAAACCAAATTCAACATCTTCTAAATCTGTTAAATGATTAATCACATCCATTGAAGCAATAATATTATCAAACAGATAGTCAATCGGGTCTAATAAATCATACATGGCAACTTCAATATCAATGTTTTCTTCTTTCGCTCTGAAACTTACTATTTGTAACATTTCTTCACTCAGGTCGGTGGATACAACCTCATATCCAGCTTTTGCTAGTTCTATGGATAAGGTTCCTGTTCCACAACCTATATCTAATAAAGTACCTCTAGTAGTGTATTGGTTGATTAATTTTATATATTCTTCATAAACATCAGGATCTATAAAGGCATCGTAAAATGTAGCAAGTAGATCATAATCCATTTTCTTCTCCTAAAGAGATTTTTTCGCGTTCAAAAAATATCTTTTCTATTTGATAAAAGTCTCTATCTTCTTTATGCATGACATGTATAATAATAGATTTTAAGTCGATTAATACCCAACGGCTATTATCAGCTCCTTCTACATGGAAATCATAATCAGAAGGTAATACTTGTTTTACATGGTTAATCGCAGCTTTCGCTTGTCTTTCGTTTGTAGCACTTGCGATAATTTGATAGTCATAATAAGGTGAATGATTCCTAAAATCATAAATAATGATATCTTTTAATTTTAAATCACTTAATGCTTTATAAACTGTATTTAAAATATCAGTCATTAAATTCCTCCGATTTCTTTTTATAATATGGAATGGCTTCTTCAGTTAATAAAGATAGCTCTTGGTTGTTCTTTAATAAATATTTTTTAGTTTGCTCCATAATTAAATAAATTGCCTTATCTATATTACTTCTAGCAATATCTCTTAATTCTTTGGTAGTGAATTCTCTTCCTTCTTCTATAAAATCACTAACAAATATAATCTTTTCCAATAGTGACATATTGATTCTACCTGAACAATGGTATTTAATTGCATTTATAATATCATTATCTTGGATATTAAATCTTTTTTTTGCTAATTCACTTGCTGTATAAGCGTGTATACAAGCTTTTGGAATATCTGAATTTAGATTATGATAAGATTCAATTTCTTCATATTTTGTTGCATCATGTAAATAAGAAGCCACAACGACACTAGGAATATCAGCTTTATATATGTTGCCAAGTGCGATTGCGACTTTTTTTACGTTATAAATATGTTTGAGTCTTTTTTTGTGATTCTTAAACTTAACTAATAAATAATCTTCTATTTCTTCAATTAAATCTTTATTGATCATATAATTGCTAACCTTGTATAAACTCCAACAACAAACGGTGCATATGCTCTAATATGGAAAGGTGCACGTAACGTTACAAATCCAAGTCCAGAGTACACGATATCATATTTTTGATTGTCTCTAATTCTGAATTCGTGATATACCCATTTTGGTGTATCTTCATCAGGTGAAAATGGTGGGCTAAGTAACGTATATTTCTTTGTGCGATATAATTCATCAGCTCTTGATGTCTTAGTTCTATGAATATTTAGTGTATTAGCAAAATAGGTGATTAAAGAGATTTTATCTCCAGTTTCACCACTGATAATATCTAATCTGGCTAATCCTCCAAAATATAATGTTTGTCCTTCGTATAATTGGAATATTAACGGTTTTATTTCTTTTCTTGGAACTGTCAATTTATATGATGGTCTCGTTAAATAATGCATATATTGATGCTTATTAATAACACCTGGAGTATCATAGATAATTGATCCATCCAATAATGGGAATCCAATTAAACCTAATGTTGTTTGAGGCGAAATAGATACAGTTAAGATATCAGCTGGTTCTCCTAAATATCTCTTTAATATCTGGTTAACAATTTTAGATTTACCAACATTTGAGCATCCTACAATATAAACATTTCTTTTGCCTTTATATTTCTTAATTAAAGACCATAATTCATCGAAATTATCACCATATTTAGCAGATACTAAAATCGAGTCTAATACTGTAAACCCTTGGCTAGCAAGCATTAATTTCAACCAATTAATAATTTTTTTCGGTTTAACATTTTTTGGTAATAAATCCATTTTATTCCCAACTAATAAAACATCTTCGTTCCCAGTTAATGTTTTAATTGCTGGAACAAAAGATCCTGAAAAATCAAAGATATCAACAATCTTAACGATTAAAGCATCTTCTTCTTTAATTTTTTCTATTACCTGAACATATTCTTTGTTAGATACTGTATATGGATATACTTCGTTATAATGACGTATTCTAAAACACCTTTGACAAATCATATTGCTTGGTTTAAAAGACGCCATTATTTTTTCACTAACATATCCTGGCAATGTATTATCTTCAGTTTGTATGCGTGCGCCGCAACCTTTGCAATAAAGTTCCTTCATGTGCTACCTCTTCTCATCTAATTTCATATTGTAATAAAAATTTGGATCATTTCTTTTTAATCTGTTAAGTATCTTAGTTTCAAATCTTTTACTTATCTTCGTGAACCATTTTTCACCGCTTCTTTTTATTGTATCAACTACAATAACATAGAAATTCATGCGTCTACCACCTAGAACATCAGTCATAAATTGATCACCAATTAAACATACGGTCTCTGGATTGGGATGATTTGCATATTTCATTGCTCTATTAAATCCTAATCTAAATGGTTTTCTAGCGCTATAAACATAACCAGCTTTAACTTGTTTAGCAAAAGCTTTAACTCTTTCTTTTTTATTGTTTGATATGATGTATATTTCAAAACCTATTTTTTTGATTTTATCAAATAGAGTATGAATGTTTCCTGTAGGTTCATCTTCATCATACGGTATCAAAGTATTATCTAAATCTAGCATAATTATTCTAATACTCGAATCCCACAATTTCAGAAAGTCTACATCAAAAACGGTCTTTTTATACTCGTTAGGATAAAAATGTTGCTTCTTAAAAAGTAATTCAAACATATTTACCTCCAAATCTAACTTAATTATACATAAAAAAAGAGGCTTTGTCTATTTTTTTTGGCTGTCGTTTTAGATTTTGCTCAAAAAAACACTAAATTTAAAAAATTAGTGTTTTATTGATTTATGTTTGTTTGGATTATATTTTTTTGGTTTAATTAAACAGTTTTTTTCATATCCGATTAAATCCAGTCTATTTGCCTTTATCAATGCTTGGTGAACCAAATCATAATTCTTAGGATTTCGATACTGAATTAATGCTCTTTGCATAGCTTTCTCGTGTTTTGTTTTTGCTACATATACAGGTTTCATGGTTTTTGGATCAATTCCAGTGTAGTACATTGTCGTAGCTAAAGTCATCGGTGTTGGATAGAAATCTTGAACTTGTTCAGGATTATAATTCATATCTCTTACATATTCAGCTAAGATAATAGCATCATTTAAAGTAGACCCTGGATGACTTGACATTAAGTATGGAACTAAAAATTGATTTTTTCCTTTTTCTTTATTAATTTCATAATATTTCTTAACAAATTTATCATATAAATCTCTGTTCGGTTTTCCCATCATTTTTAAAACATTAGGGCTAACATGTTCTGGAGCTACTTTAAGTTGTCCTGATACATGATGTTCAACTAATTCTCTGAAGAAATCATCATTTTCATCATACATAATATAATCATATCTGATTCCACTTCTTACAAAGACTTTTTTAATTCCATCTAGTTTTCTTAATGTTCTTAAAACATCAAGATAATCTTCATGACTAACATTAAGTTGTTTACAAGGATTTTGTCCTAAACAGCTTTTAAATTGGCAGACTCCTTTGGTTGTTTGTTTTTCACAGGCAACATGATAAAAATTAGCAGTTGGGCCTCCAACATCATGAATATACCCTTTAAAGTCTTTATCTTGGATGATTTGTTTGGCTTCCTTTACAATTGATTCTTTTGATCTTGATTGAATAATTCTTCCCTGATGATTTGTTAAGGCGCAGAAACTACAACCACCAAAACACCCTCTATTTGCAGTAATTGAGAATTTAATTTCATCCATAGCTTTAATATGTCCTAGTTTTTCAAGTTTAGGATGGGGAGCTCTTTCAAATGGTAAATCATAAATTTCATCCATTTCAAATCTAGTTAAAGGTCTCATTGGTGGATTTTGTAGAAGGTATATATGATCATACATTTCTACTAAAGGTTTCCCTAGGATATGATCTTGATTTGTATATTGTTTCATAAAAGATTTAGCATAAGCTTCTCGATTGCTTTTAACTTCATTATAACTAGGTAGATATATCGCATTATCAGGAATAAAATTTTTATCTTCTGTAGAAACTACTGTACCTTTAATATATGTTAAATATTTTATATCCATCCCCGCATTTAAAGCATCAGCAACCTCAATCATCGCAAGTTCAGCCATTCCATAGATTAAAAGGTCGGCTTTTGATTCTAATAAAATACTCTTTCTAACAGAATCGCTCCAATAGTCATAATGAGCAAATCTTCTTAAAGAACTTTCAACTCCACCTAAAATAATATTACTTTTTGAATCAATTTTTCTTATAATACTTGAATACTTAATCACAGCTCTATCTGGTCTTTTCCCCATAACTGAACCAGGTGTGTAATTATCAACTAATCGTCTTCTTTTTGTTACTGTGTAATGATTAACCATCGAATCAATATTACCAGAACTTACAAGCCATGCTAATCTAGGCTTACCAAACTCTAGAAATGATTTTTGGTTTGAAATATCGGGTTGGCTTAAAATACATACAGAATAACCATGTCTTTCTAAAATTCTACCAATGATTGCAATGCCAAAAGATGGATGATCACAATAGGCATCCCCACTTACTAAAACAAAATCTGGTTGTTTTATATTTAGTTGTAACATTTCATCTTTATCTATTGGAAGAAATGACACTTAAATCACATACTTTCTATTTAAATTATTTAATTCCTTTATATGTTGTTTGTATTTAGGAATTAGTATGTCTATATATTTATAGAAATCTTTTTGATGATTATGTACTTGTAAATGAATCAGTTCATGAATTAATATAATCTTTATATATTTATCGTCAAATCTACTTAAAATTGAGTTCAATTTTATGATTCTTTTCTTTGGTATACAGCTCCCAAATCTCGATTTCATTAATTGAGTTTTGAAAGTAATGTTATTAATATTTAAATATTTAGAAATAGGATCATATATATCATTATAATATTCATTAATCTTCTTAAGTGTTAATTCTTTATATATATTTTCTATATATTTTTCATCAAAACTACTACTTCTAAAGCGAATACATATTTCATCTTCATTTATACTATAGCTGTTTCTCCTTGAACTGTAATTAGGTTTAATAGGATATTTTTTTCCAAAGATACTCATTGCGTTTTCATTGTATAGTGGTGTTTTGTTACTGTTAAGTGATATTTTTTTAAGAATATTTGTCTCATTATTAAGAATAAATGTTTCTATTTGTTCTATTGATATATTTGGATTGCACGTGATAACTAGTGTGTCTTTTTTTATTCTTAAGTACATATTTTTAATTTTCTTGTAAAAAACTTGATAATAAAATGATTTATTACCAAGCTTTATTTTATTCATTAAATCCCTCAAGGAATGTTAGGACAAATTTCGTAGTCTTTTCTGAAACCTTTATACCTGCTTCATTGTATTCTTCTTTTTGGTTCTTTGAATCGATGATATCTGATACGCCTCTTATGGAAATAAAAGGAATATTAAATTTGTGACATGTTAAAGCAATTGCCATTCCTTCCATTTCAACACCTAGAACATTGTCAACATTTCTTAATATTTTATGGATATCTTTAGCTTTTGTAATAAATTTATCTCCAGATACTAGATTTCCCACTTTATACTGATAACCTAGTTTTTCAAAATGAGATATCGCTTTGTCTAGATAATGTTGATCCATGTTAACAACTAAAGGATCGCTTGCCATCTTTCCATAGGGAATATCATCTATAGCTGTTAATGATACATCAAAATATGATATACCTTTAGCTAGTAAGATATCTCCAACTTGAATTGGATTTAATCCGCCTGCAATTCCAGTATTAATTACTAATCTTGTGTTAAATTTATTTAGTAATATAGTGGTTGTAATCGCTGCGTTAACTTTACCAATTCCCGATTTCACTAATACAACTTCATGGTTGTGAATTAACCCTATATAGAAGGTTTTATCTGCAATTATTTCTGTTTTTTCAATTAACATGTGTTGGAAATAAAGGTTGAGCTCTTTATCCATAGCTCCAATAATTCCGATCATTTTTTACACCTCAAAAAATAGTTTTTTATTTTATGTCGATGATTTCAGCCTGCATTACTTGTCCACTTTCAGCTTTGAAAGTAATTGTTTTATTCTTTTTGTTACCAATTAAAGCTTTTCCTAATGGAGATTCGTTTGAAATCTTACCTTGGAAAGGATTAGCTTCTAAATTACCTACTATTGTGTATACTTTATCTTTCATAATTACTTTTCCATCTTTTATTAGATTAAGAATTACTGTTTTACCAATAGCGATTGTTCTTGTTCTACTATTTTCTTTGATGATTTCTGAATGTTTTAGAATGTTTTCGATCTCTTTAATACGCCCTTCAATTCTGGCTTGTTCATCTCTAGCTGCATCGTAATCTGCATTTTCAGATAGGTCACCTTGTGATCTAGCTTCCTTTAATGCTTCCAAATTTTCTTTTCTTTTAACACCTTTTAAATCTTCTAATTCTTCTTGAAGCTTATTAAATCCAGCTTCGGTTAATTGATAATTATTTTCCATTTTTTATTTCTCCTTATAAAATGCAATTTATTATATCATAATTTACTTATTTAATATAGCAGTAATTTTTGCACTGATTAAATCTACTGCTACGTCATGTTGATAATCATTAGGTATTATTATATCAGCATATCTTTTTGTTGGTTTCACAAATGCATAATGCATTGGTTTAACAGTACTTAAGTACTGTTCAATTACTGAATCTAAAGTCCTACCACGTTCAATCATATCGCGTTTAAGTCTTCTAATAAACCTTAGATCTTCATCAGCTTCAACAAATAGTTTAATATCTGCTAAGTTTCTAATTCGTTCATCTTCTAAAACCAGTATTCCTTCTAATATAATAATTTTTGCTGGTCTTATAGTTTCTGTTTCTTTAGCTCGATTATGATTTACAAAATCATATGTTGGTTTTTCAATTGGATTACATTTAATTAGTTCTTTAATATGTGTATAAAATAAATCATTGTCTAGTGAGAATGGATGATCGTAGTTAACCTTTCTTCTCTCTTCTAAAGACATTTCTGATTGGTCTTTATAGTAGTCATCGTGTCTAATGACAACAATATTATACTCTTTAAGGTTTTTAAGTATTTTATTTACAACTGTTGTTTTTCCTGAAGATGACCCTCCAGCTACTGTGATAATTACTGATTTATTCATATCTTTACCCTCCTAATTAAATCATACGGTTTAACAAAAAAATCTACATTGATATATAGTTTTTGTAATGGATGTCTTGCAACGCTAATTTCATTCATATTTTCATCTAGTAAAGTGTTAATTTTAGTATAGTTAAATGTTTTATTTGGTGAAACAACTTCAATAGAATCATTAACCTCAAAATAATTTCTTTGTTCAATAAGCGCTAGTTTTTTTTCTGGCAAATACGCTAGAACAATACCTATAAATTCTTTTGTAGGTGATTCACTGCGATAGTTATATAACTGCTCATTTATCGTTGTATCTCCTGCTAAGAAACCTATGGATGTTAATCTGTTTTCTGCCTTTTTAATTTCGTTTTTATAGTAACTTAAATCTCTCAATTTGTTTTCATAATAATCATCAATTAACATTCTGTAAGCTAATACTACTGTCGCAATATAATGGATTGATTTCATTCTACCTTCGATTTTAAGAGATGAAATTCCAATCTCTAAAAGTTTAGGTATATATTCAGTAATCTCTAAATCTTTTGAAGACATTTGAAAATCATAATTGTTAGATATAATCTCCTTGTTATGATACAGATTATATAACCATCTACAACTATGAGCACATCCTCCTCGATTGGCATCTCTAGTAACCATATAATTTGAAAGTGTACATCTTCCTGAATAAGAAACGCACATGCCTCCATGGATAAATATTTCTAAATCTGCCTTTGTATTTTTAGATACTTCACTAATTTCGTGAATTGATAGTTCTCTAGCTAATACAACTCTCTTAATTCCTTCTTCATAGAAATTATCTGCTAAAGCGTGGTTTGTTACAGAGAATTGTGTTGACAGATGAATTTCTAAATTAGTAATTTCTTTAGCTCTTTCAATAATTAAAAAGCTTGAACAAATAATCGCATCTACATTCATTTTGTCTAATTCAATTAGATATTCATCTAATCCAATTGTATCTTCATCGTGGAAAACGATATTAGTTGTTACGTATACTTTCTTATTTAATCTGTGAGCAAAATCTACTAATTCTTTTAATAGAGGGATTGTAAAATTTGATGCTCTGGCTCTTAATGAAAAGCTAACACCGCCAACGTATACTGCGTCTGCTCCATAAAGTAAAGCAATTTTAGCTTTTTCTAAATTCCCAGCAGGGGCAAGTAACTCAGTTTTCATTTGACTCACCCTTAACTTTCTCTGTCCTTCTATAATAGAAACCTGAATCATAGTCCTTATACTTTTCTAAAAATTCGGATTTATTTATTTGTTTTGTATAAAGTTTTATTGAATCATAGTATTCTTCATCTGTCAAAAAAATTCTTTCTATAAAAAAAGTATCAATATTTTGTTTTAAATCTTGTATTTCATCAACTGAAATTAATTTCTTTGATCTAAATATATGTGTTCCAAATTCATCTTCAAGGATAGGATAATAATCATAAGGTCTAATTTCTTCGTTTAACCTCAAATTATAGTTGTTCACCAAGTTCTTACCAACTATATTTTTATATTCTAGATATTTAGAGATGAGTTTTCTTTTTGAGTAAAACATGTCTAAATAGCCATGGATTATAAGTGATAAATCAAGATTAGAATCTTCTCTTGATATTTTTTTAATTTCCTCTAAAGTAATTTCTCTGGATAGCGTTATACCAAATATATTTCTCTTAGAGAAATAATCCTTCGAATACGTATCAGTATTAAATGTACCAGGTTGATAAATGATTCGATTTTCAATGCCTAATTTCTTTGCTAAAACATACACGGTTAAATCGTTGATTACAATTCCATCAACATCAATCTTTATCAATTCTTTTAAATAATTCTCTAAATCGGGTAAATCTGATTCGTGAATCATTTTATTAATCAATACATAAATTAGCTTATTAAGTTCACTCAATTGTTTTTTAGCTAACTTAATTGATTTGACATCAAACTCACTTATCTTTTTTACCGAATATTTAGTATCTACACAAAAAATATCAACGCCTAGTTGACTTAAGTATTTTATTTCATTTAATTGTTTTAGTCTTGCAACTAAATTCATTAAATCAAACCTTTCTAATTGATAAAGATAGTCCATCTCCTATTTGATATATATACGTATCATAATCTGGGTGATTTACAATATATTCATTGAAATTATTGATTTTCCTAACTAGCTGTTTTTTGTTTCTTGAAATAATAGATTCAGGATTTTCAACAAACCCGTGAAACAACAGATTATCAGTGATAATCATTCCATGTTTATTTAAATGTTTTTCATATTTTTCAAAAAATCTTATGTATGAAGATTTAGAAGCATCAATAAATAGAAGATCAAACATATAATCTTCTTGTAGATTATATTCATTTGCATCAGCTAGAATCAAATTTATTTTTGATTCTAGCTTGGCATTTTTAATGTTTTTTAAAGCTCTTTTGTAATTTTCTTCATCTCTTTCAATAGTAATAACTTCAGCATCTGTGAAGGTAGCTATCATAATAGAAGAATACCCAATAGCTGAACCAATTTCTAATACTTTTTTAACATTGGTTGCTTTGATTAATTGGATAATGAAGTTAATTGCATCAATTCTAATAATTGGTGTCCCAAGCATATTTGCTTCTTGTAAGATGCTTTCTATAACAGGATTAGTTCTTTTAGGATTAATCTGATTTAGATAATCACTCATGAATTAGTTATTTTCTTCTTCCTTTTCTTCTTCGTCTTCAAGAAAGTTTTCCAATACTTCTTCAACTAAATCCCATTCTTCATCTGTTTCAATTTGATATAATTGTCCTTCATCACCATCTTCAGGATTAAAACTAGCAGCAAAATATTCACCGCTTTCATCTCCCTTAATTTGGTAAACTAAGTAATTTTTTTCAAATTCTTCTGACTCAAAAGTCATAATTATAATACACTCTAACTCTTCACCTAATTCATCGGTTACTACTAAAATATCATCGTTCATTGTTTTCCTACTTTCTACTATCTAAATAGCTTTGTAATATTAATGTGGCTGCTAGTTTATCCACTTTTGTTTTTCTTTTTTTTCTACTTAAATCAGCTTTAATCATAATGTTTTCAGCCATTTTCGAAGTTAATCTTTCATCTATTAAGATAACTTCCAATTTTATCTCTTTTTCTAATAGTTCTTTAAATTCTAATGTTTTTTGTGCTTGAAAACCAATAGAACCATCCATGTTTTTAGGTAATCCTAAAATAATTTTTTCTGGTTTAAGTTCTTTAACTACTAACTTAAGTTGTTTTATAGCATATTCATAATCATCGTTTCTAAAATTGATTGTTTCATAAGCAGAAGCAATGATTTGGCTTAAATCTGAACTAGCAATTCCTAATGTTTTAGTACCCAAATCTAATCCGATGACTCTCATAAAACAGCTCCTTTAATATATTCTAGTGCATCATTGATTTTGTCTGGATTTTTTCCTCCAGCTTGAGCAAAATCAGGACGCCCCCCACCGTTACCATCACAGATAATAGCAGCTTCTTTGACTAGCTTTCCAGCGTTATATTCAGAGTTGTTGCTTTTGCATACAAAGATAACCTTTTTCCCTAAATTTGAAGCTAATAATACTAATCCATCATCAAGCTTAGCTGCTAAATCATCAACTAATTGCTTTAAAGCATTACCACTTAGATTTTTAACTTCACCAATAATTTTATTGCCATATGTCATATCTTTAAAATCAGTTACAGATTCAAGTGAAATTTGTTCTTTAATTTTATTATAACTTTTTTCAAGTTCTTTTACTTTAATCTGAGCAAATTGTAATAATTTTCTTTTATTTATTACATCTTGATAGCTTCCAAAGGTTTCTATATCTTTATTAAAATCGAATGTCATATCAATGTTTGCTTTTTTAGCTTCTGATAATATTTTATTAGCTTTATCTACTAGATTATTAATATCTTGATTTAACCCTTCTAAAGAATTACTGAGATTCTTAACTGATTTATTTGTTACAGCCTCAATTCGGTAAATTCCTGAACCGATTGATGAAATGCTCTTGATTGCAAAATCATTAATATCTTTGATGTTCTTAACATGTGTACCACCACATAAATCAAGAGTATATTTTAGATCAATCATTCGTACTTTTTCTTCATATTTTTCTCCAAATTCAGCGATAGCACCTTTTTCTTTAGCTTCATCTACAGACACAATATGAGTAACAGCTTTAAAATCATTATTAATCATATCCTTAACCATTGACTCAATTTTTAAAATTTCAGAATCAGTTAATGATTCATAATGATTAAAGTCAAATCTTAGTCCCTCATCATTAACAAATGATCCTTGTTGGGATACATGATTTCCTAGCATCTGTCTTAATGCATAAAACATTAGATGAGTAGCTGAGTGATTATACTCAGTTAATTTTCTCTTTTCTTTATCTACTGAAGCAGTAACTTTCATGCCTTCTAAATCTGGTAATACTGCTTCTTTTGTTTTATGTAAAAATTGTCCATTAGGAAGTTTCTCTACATCAATTACATTTAGTGTTAATATATCATTATAGATTATTCCAGTATCAGCGACTTGGCCCCCACTTGTTGCATAAAATGGTGTTTTTTTCAATACAATACCTTCAGGGAATACTTTAATAATTTTTGTTTTTTCAATTAGTTTATCATATCCAACAAATTCTGATTTATCATCAAACATGAGAAAGTCTTGATTTTGACTAGACATTGACTGAATATCGCCTCTAGCATTTCTAGCTCTTTCTTTTTGTTTTTCCATTTCGATATTAAATCCATCAACATCCACACTAAATCCAATTTCTTCAGCGTATTCCATTGTCAGTTCAACTGGGAATCCATATGTGTCATATAATAAAAATGCTTCTTCTCCACTAATCTTTCTAGTGTTTAAATTATTTGTAATCTCAAAGAATTTCTTTTCACCAGATTGCAATGTTTCTAAAAATTTGATTTCTTCAGCGGTTACGATTTTCTTAATGATATCTTGTTTTTCTACTACATAAGGATAAAAATCTTTCATCATTAAAACGACTACATCAACTAATTCGGTTAAAAATGGTTTAGATATTTTTAATTGTTTTCCATATTTGACTGCTCTTCTTAATAATCTTCTTAAAACATAGCCTCTACCTTCATTGCTCATCATCGCTCCATCAGCTACTGCCATAGTTACAGTTCTAATATGGTCAGCGATAACTTTAAATGATTTTTGGCCTTGATAATCAACGCCTGCTATTTCACTAATTTTAGCCATAATTGGCATAAATAAATCTGTCTCAAAATTCGTTTTAACTCCTTGAATAACTGAAACAAACCTTTCAAGGCCAGCCCCAGTATCAATGTTTTTATTTGGTAATTCAGGATAGTCTTCTCTTTCCAATCCTTTAATTGCATTATATTGTGAGAATACAATATTCCATATTTCAACAAAACGATCATTTTCAATATCTTTCTTTATCGTTTCTGTTCCATAATCACCATATGCTGATCCTCGATCAAAAAAAACTTCGGTACAAGGTCCACATGGGCCTTCACCTATTTCCCAAAAATTTTGATCATCAGTATCGATAATATGGTCTTTTGGAACCCCTAATTTTACCCATTTATCAAATGACTCTTGATCTTGAGGATAAACTGTGAAATAAAGTTTATTTAGATCAAAACCAAAATATTCTTCACTAGTTAATATTTCAAAAGCATATTCTAATGCTTCTTCTCTAAAATAATCACCAATCGAAAAGTTTCCTAACATTTCAAAGAATGTGTGGTGCCTTGCGGTATTACCAACATTTTCTATGTCATTGGTTCTAATACATTTTTGCACATTAACAATTCTAGGGTTTTTCGGAACGATTCTTCCATCAAAATATTTTTTTAAAGCTGCAACTCCTGAGTTCATCCATAATAAAGTAGGATCATCATTAGGAATTAATGAAGCTCCTTCTTCAACTAGATGACCCTTGTTTTTAAAGAATCTTAGCCATGTATTTCTGATTTGGTTTCCTGTCATATATTTCATAATCTTCCTCCTAAAAAAAGAAAAACGCCCTTATAGAAAGGACGAATTTAACCGTGGTACCACCTTAATTCTAGCTATAAAGCTAGCACTTAAAGACTCT
The DNA here is from genome assembly GCA_964655885.1 of uncultured Candidatus Izemoplasmatales bacterium. Taxonomy (GTDB): domain Bacteria; phylum Bacillota_I; class Bacilli_A; order Izemoplasmatales; family Hujiaoplasmataceae; genus 4572-104. The sequence continues at coordinate 26,597 of CAZZPD010000010.1, forward strand.
TAACGCGAGTAAAACGAATGTTTTTAACATCACTCAGAAGTAGCTTCGTAAATTTATTATGCTTAGTTACACCAACCCTAAGCTCTCTATAACAATATAATTTATTACTATTCTTCGTCCTCGATTTAACCGATAAGATTATACAATATTTTATTACTATTTGCAAACAAATTACATAAAATATTATAAGAAATCTTCAATTGTTAATTCTTTTGTTTGATCTTTGTTAATTTCTTCCTGTAAAAAAGATTTTAACAGAGTGTTTCTTGGAATATCTCTACCTAAAACTCCTCGTTTATATGCTTCAAAATCACCGATTAATATCAGTTTTTCTTTAGCGCGTGTAACTCCTGTATATAATAGTTTTTTCTTTAACATAATTGTATATGATTTGACTAGAGGCATAATCACACATTTAAATTCTGACCCTTGTGATTTATGGATTGAAATGGCATAAGCTAAAGTAAGATTATCTAAATCCTTCTTATTATATTTAACAGTGTTCCCATTAAAATTTACTAATAATTCATTGTCTTCTGTTATTCCACTTACAATACCAATATCTCCATTCATTACATTGTCTTCAGGTTGATTGACTAGTTGCATTACTTTATCGTTATAAAAAAATGTTTTTTCTTTGTATTCAACCTTAAAATTTTTGTTTTTATAATTGAATCTATTTTGAATTAAATTATTGATTCTATCAATCCCATTAATTCCTCTATAAACAGGAATTAATACTTGAATATCTTCAAGTAGATCATAGTCTTTATCTGTTAGTAATTTTATTTCAGACAATACTTTTTCTGCGACAAATCTTTCGCTTATTCTATGAAATACTCTATCATCAAAGTTATCAAAAATACTGCGATTTATTTCTTTATTTAATATATCATATGCTAAAGAGATAATTTTTGAGTTTTCTGCTTGTCTATGAATAACATCAAGTTCAATAACATTGAATAAATCACTTTTTATCAAGTCATTTAGTATTTCACCAGGACCAACTGATGGTAACTGATTTGCATCACCTACAAAGACGATTTTAGTATTACTTGGTATTGCACTAAATAATTTTTTTGCAAGTAAACAATCCATCATCGATACTTCATCGATAATTAAAAGCTTTATATCTAATTGATTATATTCATCATAAATAAAATTTCCTTGATAGTCATAGCCTAACAATTTATGGATTGTTTTCGCTTCTAAATTAGTTGCGCTAGCCAATCTTTTAGCTGCTTTACCAGTGGGTGCAGCTAGAGCTATTTTTTCAACGATTTTTTTTGATTTATGGATCATTCTGTAAATATCGACAATGCCTTTAATTACAGTTGTTTTACCAGTGCCTGGTCCTCCTGTTATAATTACAAATTGATTGTTTAATGCTAGAGAAATTGCTTTTCTTTGAGCTTTTGTATAGTTAATTTCATTAACTTCTTCAAAGTCATTAATATACGTATCTATATTTTGTTTTAAGACATCATCTTCATTATTGAAAGCTAATGTTTTTTCTGCTATATACTTTTCTGCATAATATAAATAACTTAAAGAAACATATTGATCTTTTTCAATAATTTTTCTTGAGTTGATTAATTCTAATAATCGATCGTTAATTTGATTGATTGAAACTAATTCATCATCTGTATTTAAGTATTTAAATGTATAATCAACAAGTCTTTCCTTTTCAATATATGTATCTCCAAACTTGTTCATATATTCATTTAAAAGGAAATAGATAACAGCTGATATTCTTAAAGGAGAATCCGGTTTGAATCCTACTTTCATACCTATTTCATCAGCCCGTTTAAATCCAACCCCTTCTACTGTATCAATTAAAACATAGGGATTTTGTTTAATTGTTTCAATTGTATTATTTGCATATACGCTATATATTTTCATGGCCATTCTTGGAGATATATCAAATCCGTATAACCATATAAGTGTATTTTCTAAGTCCCTATGATTAACAATTTGATCATATATACTTTTCTTTAAGTCTTCATTTATTCTAGGGATGTCATCTAAAACATTTGGATCATCTGCAATTAAATCTAATGCACTTAATCCAAGTTTATCAACAATCTTTTCAGCAGTTTTTTTACCTATTCCTTTAAATAAATCACTTGAAAGATAATCAACAATCCCTATATAGGAATTATCTACAATTCTTTCAAATGAATCAGCAGTATATTGAATACCATATTTTGCATGGTTAGTAATCTTTCCTTTGAAACGATAATTTGTATGTTTGTCAAGTATAGGAAAAAACCCACAAACTATAATTGTGGGTTCAAAATAAGTCAATTCAGTTTCATCTGTATCAATTATTTTTACTTTAATTACAGAGTAAGAATTCTCATCGTTATAAAATAAATATTTATTGATACTACCGTCTAAATAACTCAAATTATCACTTCTTCATAAATGCTTCAATATCGTCAATTTCTTTTATAATTGCTTCACTTAGATTAATACATCCATTTTCAGTTACTAAAACATCATCTTCTATTCTAATGCCGATTGCTTCATCTTCAATATATAAGCCTGGTTCAACTGTAATGATAACTCCTGGTTCTAATGCCTTTAGGTTGCTACCAACATCATGAACATCTAGCCCTAAGTAATGACCTATCGAATGATAATAATACTTAGTAAGTTCTGATTTTTCTTTAATCTTACCTAATTTGATTAAACCTTCTGCTAATAAGTCATAAGCTTTAACATTCAATTCTTTAAATGTTACTCCTGGTTTAACCATTTTAATAATCTCTTTGTTCGTATGAAGTACTATACTGTATATTTCTTTTTGTCTTTCAGTGAATTTTCCATTAGCTGGATATGTTCTAGTAATATCAGCTGCGTATTCGTTTGATAGTGCTCCTAAATCATTTAAAATAAGTGTATTGTTTTTAATTTCTTGATTGTTATCAACATAGTGTAAAACTGTTGCATTTTTACCACTAGCACTGATTGTTTCAAATGAGACTCCGCTTGATCCAGCCATTTTAATTGTGTATTCAAATAAAGCTTCTAGTTGTCTTTCATTCATGCCAGGTTTAACTGCTTTTTGCAATGCTTGAATCCCTTTATTAGTATAGCTTATAGCTTTTCTAATTTCTTCAACTTCACTTGAAGATTTTAATCTTCTTTGTTCGTCTAAGATCGGATTAGCATCTTCTATTTTTAATTCAGGATATGCTTCAATAACCTGATTAAATCTAATTAAACTTGATGGTTTTTTCATTAGATATTCTCTAAATAAGTCTAGATATAAATGTCTTGGTTGTTTTACGATAGAGCTTCTTGAATCCATTAAAATTCTATTTGCAATAAACCCATCTAAACTATCAATGTAAAAAATATTCAATTCGTTAATCCCAGAAATTTCACTTGCTTCAGCTTTTGTTAATCTACTCCCTAACCATTTTGTAGCATAATCACTAGGTTCTTCAATGAATAGAAATTCATAATGAGATTTTTCGCTATTAAGTAACACTAAAACAAACCGTTCTCTTTGTAACCCTGTTAAGTAATAAAAATTACGATTAACAAAGAAAGGATGTAATTGATCTTTCCCTTTATATGGAGCAAATCCAGATGTTAATAAAGCAAAGGATTCCTTTTTCATAAGCTTGCAAAATTCTGCTCTTCTTTGTTTATATTGTGTATTATTCATGTAAATCACCTCAATTATTTATTATAACATAAAAAATTAAAAAAAAGAAAAGGCTTAGTTATACTAAGCCATTTTTTTAATCTAAGAATGTAATTGTAATATTACCGTTTGAAGTGTCGACAT
>CAZZPD010000011.1:0-29907 GCA_964655885.1 uncultured Candidatus Izemoplasmatales bacterium
TCCTGTAATGTATCTAGATCCTAGCGGAGAATCATTTATCTTAGCATTGGGCATAGGATTCTTAATTGGTGCATTGATAGGTGGAGGATTTGAAGTTATAGGTCAAATTAACGCATGTGGATTTGATATAGAAGCATGGAATTGGAGCCAAATAGGGCTGTCAACATTAGGCGGTGGCGTGGCAGGAATGATATCTGCAATACCTGTTGGAGGTACTGGTTTGCTCAGTTATCTAGCTACTTTTGGTATTGGAGGAATAGCATCTGTGTCTGGAGGTTTAATAAGTGGAGCAGTGAGTCTTTCTGATCCTTCAACTATAGCGTTGGCTTTCGCAATTGGAGGATTTGCTAATCTACTGTCGATGGGAATTTCAAATAAAGTCAACAAGATAGTAGCTGATAGAGCTCAAAGTACTTTGCGAAATAGTTCTGCATTTAATAATATGACTTTATCTGATTTAGCAGGAACTGGCCTCAAAAATAGTGGGTTAAACTCCTCATATATAAAATTAGCAAATGAAGCAGTAAGACTTATAACATATTCAAATGGAGCATTTATGAGATCAATTCTATATTCTACAATCAATTCAAGTTCCTCAAGTCTTTTGTCAGGGTGGTATTAAATGCTAAAACTAAAAGTATATTCAAATTACATGTTTATTTTATTTTTAATAATATCTGTCCTGTGTATTGGACTCGGTCTATTTTCGATAATATATTATTCCTCTGAATTCAAAATGGCAAAATTTATTTTATTAGTATTATCAAATTTAGTTGGTATTCCCCTATTAATGTATTCTGGATACCTCAAGCAGACACTATATATTAAAGATGATTGCTTGACACTAAAAAATATTTACAAAACAATGGTTGTTTTAAAAAAAGATGAAATATTAAAAATAGATATTCAGGAATTACCGACATATTACTCTTGGGTAAAAACTATTTATAAAAAATATATATGTATTTACTCAAAAACGGATAAAGAAAAATTTGTTAAAGGTTCTGCTAATAAGAGTGGCAATAAACGAATTCAATTGTTTCATAGTGATATTAAACATAAGATACTGCTTAATTTTTTTGATAAGAAGACTAAATAATTATTTGAAAATTCTTTATTATGCTACATTCTAGATACATGACTCCAGTTAAAGCTATAGATGATATTGATATGGATGTTCTTAAATAAAGTTACATAATACACTATTGAAAACTAATCCGAAAATATAAAAAGATTTCATTGATACTGAAAACTATATTGATTAATTAAAAAGATTTCAGTATAATAAAAATGAGGTGATTAAGGTGATTAAACGATTACATTATATAAAACAAGTTCGCCCTTTTTATGATAGTGATCTTATAAAAATCATTACTGGAATAAGACGATCAGGAAAATCAGTAATTCTTCAACAAATAATTGAAGAAGTTAAGTTAAAATCAGACAATATTATAAACTTAAATTTTGAAGATATTAGGATTTCATCTATTATTAATAATGGTAAAGAATTATTAAAATTTGTAGAGAAAAATCGAAAAGCAGGAAAATGTTATCTATTTTTTGATGAAATCCAAATGGTTGAAGGATGGCAAGATATTTGTAAGACTTTACGTCTATTCAATAACTCTATCTTTATAACAGGTTCTAATTCTAAGTTATTGTCTAGGGAGTTCACAAAAGAGTTAAGTGGAAGATATGTTGCTTTTAGAGTAAGACCTTTTGTATATAAAGAAATTATAGAGTACGGAAAAGAATTAGAAAGAGCAGTAAGTGTTGCAGACTATTTAGTTTGGGGAGGATTCCCAAAACGTTTTGAGTTTGATGACATAGAATCGCAACAACGATATTTAAATGATTTAAATGACACAATTATCATAAATGATTTAATAAATAGATACAAAATAAGAAAAACAACACTATTTAGGAAGTTAGTTAATTTTGTACTCAGATCTAATAGTCGAATATTTTCAGCAAAATCAATTTACGACTATATTAAGAACGAACATAAAGACGGCTCCATAAATACAATTATGAATTATCTAACATATCTTGAAGAAGCATATATAATTGAGTCTGTTAAACAATATGCAAAAAAAACGAAAAGAGAACTAGCATTTTATACAAAAATATATAATGAGGATGTATCCTTCAATTCTATACGCTGCATGGATAATAGATTTGATTTAACACACAATATGGAGAATATTGTGTATTTGGAATTGCTATACATGGGTTATGATATTTATGTTTATAATAACAATGGAAAAGAAATAGATTTTCTAGCTACAAAAGATAATAAGAAGTATTATGTTCAGGTGGCATATAGTGTTGCTGAAGAAAAAGCATATCAACGAGAGTTTAGCGCTTTTAAAAATATAGATAATCTATCTAAAAAAATAATTATAACAAATGATGATATTGATTTTTCAACAAGTGCAGTACAACATATAAAGTTCAAAGAATTTTTATTACAGTCTGAACTTAAATAATTCAATATGATTTAAGTTTAATATGCAAACACTCCTGTAATATCATAATAATATAAGCTTGTAATTTGAAGAACTTAAGATAAGATTAGAAGTATTTATTAATATCAATTTATTTCTATTATAAACGAAATAATGCTTGCTTAAATTATATATTTCGAGTATAATCTAAATAAGAGGTGGTATAATGATTAAAAGAGAAAAATATATCAATGAACTATTATTATACAAAAACAAACCATTTATAAAAGTGTTAACAGGCTTAAGAAGAGTTGGTAAATCAATTTTACTAGATATGTATGCTGATCACTTGTTTGATGCAGGAACTAATGAAAATAATATATTAAAAATTAATTTTGAGCTACCTGAATTTTTCAATATTTCGAACTACAGTGATTTAACAGATTATGTAATGAATTGGTCTAAAAACAAAAAGAGATCTCTTTATCTTATGTTAGATGAAGTGGGTAGAGTTGAACATTGGGAGAAAGCAGTTAATGCATTTCATAGTATGAATATTTTTGATATATATATAACTGGATCTAACGCAGATTTACTTTCATCTGATTTATCCACATATCTAGCAGGTAGATATGTTGAGATACCTGTGTATCCGTTATCATATAAAGAGTTTACTAAATTATATTCAGATTCAGATTTTAATAACTATATAATATTTGGAGGTATGCCTTCAATATCTGTTTTAGATTTGAACTATAAATTATCTATGAATATATTGCGTGATGCGTTTAAATCAGCGGTATTTCAAGATATTGTCTCAAGACATAGAATCAGAAATGCATTTGTTTTAGAAAAACTTATATTGTATGTGTTTCAAAATACAGGGAAAACATTTTCAGCATTATCAATATCTAAATACTTTAAGTCGCAAAATATAAAAGCATCAGTAGATACGATTTTAAATTATTTAAATATTATTGAAGATGCATTTCTAATTTATCGAGTTAGAAGAAATGACATTATAGGAAAAGCTATACTAAAAACTGAAGAAAAATATTACATAGCTGATCATGGAATGAGAGAAGCTATAATTGGTGGAAATCAACAGTCAATTGAACTAATATTGGAGAATATTGTATATACAGAATTGTTAAGACGAGGATATACTGTTTACATAGGTAAAATTAAAGACCTTGAAGTTGATTTTATCGCTAAAAAAGGTAATTCAACTGAATATTACCAAGTTTGTTATTTGCTTGAATCAGAAAAAGTAAGAGAAAGAGAATTTGGTGTTTATAGGTTAATACCAGATAATTTCCCAAAATATGTCATTTCAATGGATACAATTGATTTTAGTTCTTCAGGAACTATTCATAAAAATATAATTGATTTCTTGAATGAGTAGAAGCAAAATTCATCCAAGAAAATAGTTTATTATTCAAACAATCCTGTATTGTATAAAAAGATATAAAAATGATGATAAATATTTAACTTGTTATAGATATTAGATAAACTAGAATGCCTTTGAACCTAAGGCATTCTTTATTTTTAATACAATTAGAAAACATTGATTAATCCACAAATAAACACATATTTATCATTTGCAATTAGACTTTAATTAAGGTATAATTTATATACAATAAATTAATTAAATAAACGATGGAGGAAGTTATGAAAATAAATAAATTAATTGATCATACTTATTTAAAAGCTTTTGGGACTAAAAAAGAAATTGATTCTCTTTTAGCAGAAGCAAAAGAGTATGATTTTAAATCTGTATGTGTTAACCCAACACATGTAAAATACTGCACCGAAGCTTTAAAAGATACTGATGTATTAGTATGTACTGTCATTGGTTTTCCTTTAGGAGCTAATACAGTAGAAACAAAAGTATTCGAAACATTAAACGCTGTTTCAAATGGCGCAGACGAAATAGATATGGTAATGAATATCGGTAAATTTTTAGAAGGTGACTATGACTATATTGAAGATGAAATAAATCAAGTAGCGAAAGCTGCGATGGGTAAAGTAGTTAAAGTAATCGTTGAGATCTGTTATTTAACAGATGAACAAATCAAAAAAGTTTCTGAAATAGTTGCTAAAACTAACGCAACATTTATTAAAACCTCAACTGGATTTGGTACAAGTGGCGCTACTAAAGAAGCAGTTAAAATCATGAAAGATAACGTTGGAGATAAAGAAGTAAAAGCTGCTGGCGGTGTCAGAAACCTAGAAGATTTAAACAATATGGTAAATAATGGAGCAACAAGAATTGGAACTAGTGGCGGCGTTAAATTAATGAAAGGCCAAGAAGGATCAGGATATTAATGAAAGAATTACAAGAAACAATCTTAAAGAAAACAATCAATGAAATTTATCCCTGGAATATTTTAGTTGTATTAATCAATGCGATGTTTAGTGCAGCAATTGTATTAATACTTTTAGTGATTTTAGAATATGAAGTAAAGCCTTTACTAATTATTATTGTTGTCGTTGTTTCAATTGGTTGGATTAGTATAAGAGATCTATATAGAGTTAAGAAAAATACTAAACAACTATATAAGCAACATGATTATATCATAGAGAAAAAACCATACGCTACGTTACATTTACCTATCTTTGGTAAAGTAGGAGTTAGACAACAATTAAAGAATGCTACACTATTCTTTATTGAAGATAGATTATTTATGGAAGCCTACAAAAAAGATGCAAAAAATAAAGAAATAACAGAATCTAGAACCGTTAAGCAAGGTAAAGACTTCATTATTCATGAATATCAAGAAAACGACAAACATCAATATGTTACTTACAAAGCTACCCTTATGGAAACGGACTATGAATTTAATGTAGTAAATATACCAGAAGTAATTAGCATGATAGAAAAAAGTAAAGGAGTTAAAGAAGAAGAATGAAAACCCCTCATATAAGTCCTAATAAGGACAATTTAATCGCAAAAACAGTATTAATGCCGGGAGACCCATTAAGAGCTAAATATATCGCAGATACATTTTTAACTGATGTAGTTAAATTTAATGAAGTTAGAAATATGTTTGGATATACTGGATATTACAAAGGAAGAAAAATATCAGTTATGGGTAGTGGTATGGGAATGCCTTCAATTGGAATTTACTCATATGAACTATATAAATTCTTTGATGTAGAAAGAATTATTAGAATTGGTTCATGTGGAGCTTATTCTGAAAAACTAAATCTATATGATACTTTACTTGTAGAAGAAGCTTACTCAGAATCTTCATATGCTCTTGTTCAATCAGGAGAAAAAAGTCATATTTTAGAATCATCAAAAGAATTAGATGATCAAATGATAAAAATTGCTTCCGATTTAAAAATTCCTTTACATATTGGTAGAATCCATTCTTCAGATGTATTCTATCGTCAAACATTTGACTATTTGGCTTTTAATGAAGCACATCAATGCTTAGGTGTTGAAATGGAATCATTTGCTTTATTCAATAATGCAAAGGTTTTAGGAAAACAAGCAGCTTGTTTACTAACCGTTAGTGACTCATTTGTTACTGAACAAGTAACTACCGCAGAAGAGAGACAGACCGCATTTATAAATATGATGAAAATCGCTTTAGAATTAGCAGAATAAAAAGGGAAAAGCAATTCCCTTTTTTTAAGAGGATAACATGGAAAAACCGATTAAGAAAAGCATCAATGGAATCGATGTATACTATATAAAATCAGATAAATTTAAAACCATTACTTGGTCAATGGTTTTTACTCACGAACCTGGAACGACATTGATTAATGAATATTACTTTCTAAGTAATATATTAGTTGATAATATGAAGAAATATCCAAGTAATGTTTTAAAATACAGATATCAATCAAGCCTTTATGGACTTGATGCTTTTGGAAGTGCACAAGCAATTGGTAATAATATTGTAAATCATTTTATCGTGACTTATCCTAATGAGATATATTTAGAAGGTGAAGATGATTTATCAAAAAGAGCCTTTATATTTCTTAATGAAATAGTCACAAATCCTAGTTTAAGAAATAAAAAGTTCACAAAAAAAGCTTTTAAAGATAATTTAGACGAAGCTAAAGAACTTCATCAATTATTAAAATCTGTAAAAGATATGTATGCTTATTATAAATTTACAAAGACATACTATAATGATAAAAAAGAATTGCAATTCAATTTCCCAGAAAATGATACATTAGACCAAATAACCCTAGATACTTTATCTAATACATATGTTGATTTATTTAAAAAGGATTCAGTAAGCATCTTTGTTACTGGGGATATAGAAGAAGAGAAATTTGATGCGATTATTAAAGAAAATATCAATCCAGTCATTACAAACCATCAAGTAAATAAAACAAAAAGAGAATTTCCTTACAGTAAAGAACTTAAACCAAAGATAAAAAAACACTACGATCATGATGTGAGCCAATCTCGTATTTTTATCGCATACTTAACAGATGCCGAGTATAATACAAAGGAACATGCTAGCCTAGCTGTCTTAAACAATATCTATGGTGGATTTGATCAATCATTACTATTTACTGAAGTAAGAGAAAGAGATAATCTTTGTTATTACATAGATTCAAATTACTTACCAGAAGAAAATTTAGTTGCTGTAGCTTGTAGTACGGATTTCTTAAATGAAGATATAGTAACTCAAAAGATACAGGATATCTTAGAAGAAGTAAAAATCGGTCATTTTACAGATGAACTATTTAATCAAGCAAAAGATAACTGTATTACCTCTTTAGAATCCTTAGCTGATTCTCAAAGTAGATATCTATTACAACATATTAAATCATTCCATCTAACAGGACATAGATATAACTTAGAACATAGAATAAAGACTTATAAATCAGTAACGAAAGAAGATGTGATGGATGTCGCTAAAAGTTTAGTTTTAGATACAGTTTACCTCTATACGAAGAGAGGTGATACGCATGAATAAAATTAGAATACTAAAAGATGAATTTGTTTATGTAGATACACTAAAATCAGGTCTACAAATAGCGATTCATCCAACTCCAAACTTTAAAAGAACCATTGTATCTCTACAAGTTAAATTTGGAGGAATTGATCAATTATATAAAATTAATAATCAAAAACGTCAAATTCCTGCAGGAGTAGCACATTTCTTAGAACATATGCTTTTTTCTAATAACGGCAGAAACCTAGCAGGTGAATTTTCTAACTATGGCGCTAATGTTAATGCTTATACATCTAAAAGTATTACTAGTTATAAATTTAGCTGCATCGATCATTTTGATTATTTATTAGATTATTTCTTATCTTCTTTTATAGAACCAGATTTTTCTAATAAATCAATTGAAAAAGAAAAGAAAATCATTGCTCATGAGTTAAATATGAGTATGGATAGCTTGCATCATAAAATTTATCAAAAACTAAAAAGATTGATGTACGCTGATAAAGCAGTAACTAGTGATGTAGGCGGCACAGTTAATGATATCTTAGACATAAATCAAAAACTTCTAAATGAAGTATTTAATACGTATTATCACCCTAAAAATATGAGTTTGATTATTAGTGGTAATGTTAATCCTGAATCTGTATTTAATCATCTTAATCAACATCCATATAATTTATATGAATGGCCAGAATTTAAAGAAATAAAAAGAATTTCAGATTTTAAAAATATGAAAATACACCACCATACACAAAAAGTTAAAAATAACAACACCAATATGGTAAGTATTGGTGTTACAATCCCAAGATATATTTTTACAAAATACCCAAGAGAATTTATCCATATTAGTTTAGGAAGTATTTTGAGTAATGCTTTTGGCTTAGCATCAAAGAACTTTGATACACTAAAAAAAGAAAACTTAATGAATGTCTCTTTTTCTTGTAATACTAATCTAGAAAGAGATTATGGATATATTAATATCTATATGCAAACGGAGAAACAAGAAAAATACTATCAAACAATCATGAAAATGATTAAAGATATAAATAAAAGGTCTCTAGACGAAGAATTATTTGATATTGATAAGAAAATGATATTAGGTAATTATATTTCAGTCTTTGATTCGTTATCAAGGATTCATGATTTTATTGCAAGTTGTATCATAGAAGATATCAATCTAGAAACATATCTAGAAAATGTAATGAATCTTAAATTTGAAGACCTAAATGACTTAAGAAATATCTTTACAAAAGATAACATCTATAGCGTTAGGTATTTAAAATAATAGATTAAACATGATATAATAAATCTAAGAAGGTGTTTATATGATTTTACAGACAATTGAATTTATCGGTTCAGCAGTTAAGAAATCACAATTTCCGGTAGATAATTTACCTCAAATTGTTTTTTCTGGACGTTCAAATGTTGGTAAATCTTCTTTTATAAATGCGATGTTAAATCGAAAAAATATTGCTAGAGTAAGTCAAACTCCTGGAAAAACAAGATTAGTTAATTTCTTTTTAATTAACAAAGAATTCTATTTTGTGGATATCCCTGGATATGGCTATGCAAAGGTGAATAAGAAAATGATTCAAGATTTTCAAATTATGATTGAAGCCTACTTACAAACACCAACAATTTCATTAACGGTTTTGTTGTTAGATATTAGAAGAATACCTAATGAAGATGACTTGTTGATGTATGAATACTTCAAAGCAATGAATAAAGAAGTTTTAATCGTATTAACAAAATCAGATAAACTATCTAATAATCAAAAATATAATCAAATTAAGAAAATTAAAAAAGCATTGAATGCTGCACCAAACGATTATATTTTACCTTTTTCAAAAGAAACATTAGAAAACAAAGATAAGATATGGGAAATAATTGAAGACAATGTTTCTAGGTATAGCAATGCATAAATTCTATGATATGATTGCCAAAGATTATGATCAATTAGTTCAAAACGATGTTTTGAATCACACATATCCATATAGTGGATATAATGATATGCAGGATATAATTACAAACTACATTTATGATAATAAGCATATTCAAAAACCAAAAATTTTAGATATCGGAATAGGAACAGCTGCTTTATATGAAAAAATGTTACCTAATTCTTTTAGCTTAACAGGAATAGATATATCAAAGAAAATGTTAGATATATCAGCGTTAAAATTTCCTAATGCTATCTTATATAATCATGATATTTTAAAAGGATTACCTGAAGAAATAAGCAATGAGAAGTATGATTATATCATTATAAATTATGTAATAAAACATATTGATATTGAATTAGCTGTTGATTTAATCAATAAACTATCAAAAAACCTTTCACCTTTCGGTAAAATATTTATTGGAGATGTGATGTTTTTAGAAGAAAGTAGAAGAAGATTTTATCTTAATGATCATGCAGAAATATTAAGTTATAATTATTATTTGCATACCTATAATGATTTTGTTTGTAAAGCTAATGAATTACTTGCTTTAAGCTTTATGGAAATTAATAGTTATACAGGAATTTTAATCGTAGAAAAATATTATGAAAGTTCTTTACATTTTGAAGAATCTTTGATAAAATACAAGACAAATACAGTGAAGTGGAAGAGTACTCAATCTAAGAATAAAAGAGAGTAAACATTTGGTGGAAGTTTACATTCAAAGTTGAGGAAGGTAGCCATGGAGTAGTTTAGGTGAAACTAAGTAGCTTAAAACGTACACTTGCGTTAAAAGGTTTAAGAGCCAGTTTTATAACTGGAATTAAGGTGGTACCGCGATAAATCGTCCTTTTTGGGGCGATTTTTTTAATATATAGAAAGAAAGGATGTATTAATATGGATATGAATAAAAAATACAATCATATTGAAGTAGAAAATGGTAAATATGACTTTTGGCTAGAAAACAAATTATTTGCTTCTGGTGATAAATCAAAGGAACCATTTACAATTGTCATCCCACCTCCAAATGTAACAGGTAAATTACATTTAGGGCATACTTGGGATAATACACTTCAAGATTTAATTATAAGAAGAAAGAAAATGCAAGGATATGATGCATTATATTTACCAGGAATGGATCATGCAGGAATTGCTACACAAGCAAAAGTCGATGCAAAATTAAGAAGTCAAGGGATTTCTAGATATGATTTAGGTAGAGAAGAATACCTAAAAATTGCTTGGGAATGGAAAACTGAATATGCGAAACATATTCGTAAGCAATGGCGTAGTATGGGTCTAGCTTTAGATTACTCTAAAGAAAGATTCACCTTAGATGAAGGCTTGTCAAACGCAGTAAACAAAGTTTTTATTGATTTTTATAATAAAGGTTATATTTACCGTGGAAAAAGAATTATTAACTGGGATATACAAGCAAAAACAGCTTTATCAAATATCGAGATTGAACACCAAGATGTTCAAGGTGCTTTATATTATATAACCTACCCATTTGTTGATAAGGAAGGTGGTTTAACCGTAGCGACCACTAGACCTGAAACTATGTTTGGTGATACAGCAATCATGGTTCATCCTGAAGATGAAAGATTTCTAGATATTCATGGGAAACAAGTATATATACCTACTACTAAGACTAAAATTACAGTAATTACTGATAAATACGTTGATAAAGAGTTTGGTACTGGTATTGTTAAAGTAACTCCAGCACATGACCCTAATGATTTTATGGTTGGGAAAAGACATAACCTTGATATGCCTCTTTGTATGAATGAAGATGGTACGATGAATGAATTAGCTGGCAAGTATATTGGAATGGAAAGATTTGCTTGTAGAAAACAGCTAGTTGAAGACTTAAAAGGACTAAACTTAATACAAAAGATTGAACCAATTACTCACGCAGTAGGGCATAGTGAAAGAACAAAAGTTATTGTTGAACCTAGATTATCTGAACAATGGTTTGTTAAAATGGACGAATTAGCGAAACAAGCTTTAGATGATCATATTGTTGAATTTGTTCCCGATAGATTTAAAAAGATTTTTGTGAACTGGATGGAAGGGATTGAGGATTGGTGTATCTCAAGACAATTATGGTGGGGCCACCGTATCCCTGTTTGGTATAAAGGTGACCAAATCTATTGTGGTTTAGAAGCGCCAACTGAAGCAGGATGGACTCAAGATACGGATGTTTTAGATACTTGGTTCTCAAGTGCTTTATGGCCTTTTAGTACATTAGGTTGGCCTGAAATTACAGAAGATTTCAAAAGATATTTTCCAAATGATGTCATGGTTACTGGATATGATATAATCTTTTTCTGGGTTGCTAGAATGATATTCCAATCATTAGAATTCACAAAAAAATCTCCATTTAAACATGTTTATATTCATGGGTTAATTAGAGATGCTGAAGGCAGGAAAATGTCTAAATCTCTAGGTAATGGAGTTGATCCTATTGATGTAATAGAAAAATATGGTGCGGATTCATTAAGATACTTTATCACAACTAACTCTAGTCCTGGACAAGATTTAAGATATGATGAAGAAAAAGTAGAATCATCATGGAATTATATTAATAAGATTTGGAATATCAGTCGTTATGTTATTATGAATACAGAAGACTTAACAGCTGATGAAATTATTTTAAACGAAAAAGAAATGTCATTCCCGGAAAAATGGATTATGACAAAACTTAATATAATGCTTGACCAAGCAAATTACTATTTTGATAAATTTGAATTTGGAGAAGCTGCTAAATTAATCTATAATTTTACATGGCATGATTTTGCTTCTTGGTATGTTGAAATGTCAAAATTAAGTGAGAATAAACAAACCAAAGTTGTTTTAGTTCATGTAATTAATACTGTAGTGAAATTGCTACATCCATTTATGCCATTTGTGACAGAAGAAATCTTCCAAAAATTACCAAACAAAGAATTATCAATTATGGTGAGTGAGTGGCCGGTAAATAATGGAATGGTTTTTGAGGAAACTAACAATAAAGACTGGTTCTTTGATTTAATCAAAAAAATTAGAACTATCAGAAACGATTATCAAGTAGCTTGGTCTAAACCAATCGATATGTTTATTCAAACAAATAGAAGTGATCAAGCATTTTTAGAGAATAACGATAAATACTTTATTAGATTCTTAAACCCAAATAAATTTGAGATAAAAGAAAACTTAGATAAAATTGAGAATGCAGTAAGTGTTATTCTACCAAATATTCAAGCTTTTATTCCTCTTGGGTCTCTGGTAAATATTGATGAAGAGATTACAAAAGTAACCAATGAAATTAAACAGTTAGAAAATGAAATCAAACGTTGTACAAAAATGCTTAGTAATCCAAACTTTCTTAATAAAGCACCAGAACATAAAGTTGAAGAAGAGAAATCTAAATTAAAAAAATATGAAACTAGTTTAATTGAAACTAAAGCAAGATTAAAAGAGTTAAAAGGATAATATGTTTAATGAATTCGAAAAAACCAAAAATTGGATAGAAAATATCAAAAAGTTTGGTTCGAGATTAGACTTAAGTCGAATTTCAAAAGTACTAGAAGAATTAGGGAATCCTCAAAATGATTTCAAAACGATTCATGTGGCAGGAACCAATGGAAAAGGGTCAACCGCTTCATACATTAAATCGATATTATTACAAGCTGGGTACAAAGTAGGAATTTATACTTCCCCATATGTTGTTAAATTTAATGAGAGAATATCAGTTAATGATACCTATATTTCTGATAGTGATGTAATTAAATATGCTAATATAGTCTTTCCAATTTGGGAAAGGCTATATAAGCTTGGTGATGTGGTTACTTTTTTTGAAGTTTTGACTGTTATTTGTTTCTTATACTTTAGAGATCAATCAATAGATTTTGGCGTTATAGAAGTAGGGTTAGGTGGTACATTAGACGCTACAAATGTTATTATTCCTGAAATATCAGTGATTACTAATATTTCATATGACCATATGAATGTTTTAGGAAATACTTTAGAAGCGATCGCATTAAATAAATTAGGGATTGTTAAACCAAACATTCCTTTAGTAACTACTGTAGATAAAAAGCAGTTAATCCCTTTATTTAAAGAAGTTACTAGAAAAAACAATTCTAAACTGACAATTATTAATCAATCTGATATTGAAATCATAGATATCAGTGAAGTAACTAAGTTTAGGTATAAAGGCAAAGCATATCAAACGAATCTTCCAGGAATATTTCAAACCAAAAATGCTAGTTTAGCAGTAGAAACTATTTTACAATTACGTGATAATATTAACCTATATGTTTCAGATAAAGATATAAAACTAGGGTTAGTAAACACTAAATGGCCGGGCAGATTTGAAATATTTAATCATCATATTATTTTAGATGGTGCTCATAATATTGGTGGTATTGAAGCGTTAAGTAAAACAATAACTAAGATATATCCTGATAAATATGTGAAATGTCTTGTCAGCATCATGTTTGATAAAGAACATGAAAAAATTATTGAAGTCTTAGATAATATATGTGATGAAATATACTTTACTGAGTTTGAATATATGAGACGTGCAGATGCTGAAATTTTATTTGATGAATCTCATCATAAAAACAAAAAAATTGTTAAGGATTATAAAGCAGTATTTACAAAACTAAGTAATCTTAAGAAAAATGAGATTCTAGTTGTTACTGGGTCTTTATATTTCATTTCAGAAATAAGAAAATTATTAGTAAAATAAAGAAAATCACCTAAACAAAAGTATTATTGTAATGGGTGATTTTTTTATGTATTTAATTAAAGATATGCCTTTAGATGAAAGGCCAAGAGAACGATTGCTGCGATTAGGTCCAAAGAGTCTATCAACCTATGAATTAATCGCAATTATATTTAGATTTGGATATAAAGATAAATCAGCGATTGATTTAGCTAAAAGCTTAATTAATAAGACAAATCAATTATCTGATTTAAGAAATAAAACTGTAAAAGAATTAGCAAAAATTAAAGGAATAGGACAGACAAAGGCAATTAGTTTACTAGCTGCGATAGAATTAGGTGAAAGGATATTAAATACTGAAAAAACATTAAAACAAATATGTTCTCCTAATGATGTGTATAACTTATTAAAATATGATTTAAAGGATTTAGAACAAGAAGTTCTAATTGCTTTATATCTAGATGTCAAAACAAACTTAATTGCTAAAAAGAAGATATTTGTTGGTGGATTAAATCAGTCCCTGATTCATCCAAGAGAAGTATTTAAGTATGCGGTTAAATATTCAGCTTATTCAATCATTTTAGTTCACAATCATCCTTCAGGAGACATTTCTCCAAGTAAACAAGATTTAGATGTAACTAAGTTATTTATGGATGCTGGTAAATTATTACAAATTGAAATTTTAGATCATGTGATTATTGCTGGAAGTAATTATTTATCTATTAAAGAATATAATCAAAAAGAGAAAAAGAAAAAGCCATTTTAAATGGCTTATTTTTTATAGAATTCTAGGATATCTTTATATACTTCATCCTTAATTATTTCATTAAGAATTTCATGACGACAATCTTTATATAATTTCATTTTTGTGTTTTTGTATCCAAGTTTTTGCATTAAATCATATAGCTTAGTGATATCTTTACCATAATTACTTACTGCGTCGAATTCTCCACTCATTAGGTAAATTGGCATTTCTTTATTGCCTGAATCAATATTTTTCTTATTATTGATGAAAGCAATCCATTTAGACATATCTAAATTAGCTTGAATTGTAAATGGTTGACCACACATATTAGAATTTGCATAATAATCTTGGATTTTTTTATCTCTAGTTAACCACTCTTCATTGATTCCAGTGATAATTCCATCTTTTCTCATGCGATTTGGATTAGCATCAATAGCTAAGTTTTGGATAAATTTTGATACATATTTAGGGCCTTTAAATAATTTGATAATATTAATTAAAATATTAGCAGTTACTAACAATGATTTTTTTACAAAAGCAGTACCTGATATTACTGCTTTTTTATAGAAATCAGGAAAATCTAAAATAAGTTTTCTAGCTAAAAAACTACCCATTGAGTGACCAAGAATATAAACATCTTTACCCTCATAATTCTTTTCTATATATTCTTTAACTAATACAACTGATTCATAAGCTAATATATCTCCATCTTTATCAGCAAAATGAACATAGTCTAAGGTATCAGTAGATAATCCGTGTCCTAAAAAATCACAGCCAATTACTAAATATCCATTTTTATTTAGAAACTCAGCGAAAAGCCCATATCTTCCAAAATGTTCAGCCGCTCCATGAATCACATGTACAACAGCTTTTATTTCAGATTCAGGTTTATAGATATATACATGTATATCATTGCCCTTATAATCTTTTAATACTATTTTTTCCATTATAAATTCCTCCATTTACATTATAAAATAATTATATCACTATCTGTTTATTTTTTAAACAGGATTTGATATAATATTTAAGGTGATTATATGAAAAAATATGTATTGTCAATTGATCAAGGAACCACTTCATCAAGAGTCATTATCTTTAATGAAAACGGAGATGTAGTAGATTTCACAAACAAAGAATTTAAGCAATACTTTCCTGAAGCTGGTCATGTAGAACATGATGCTTTAGAAATATGGGATTCTGTTAAATATTGTTTATTTGAGACATTGAAAAAAGTAAATATTTGTTTGAAAGATATCGATTCTATTGGTATTACCAATCAAAGGGAAACAACAGTTGTATGGAATGCTTTAACAAGTAAACCAATTCATCATGCAATTGTTTGGCAATCTACTCAGACAAAAGATATTTGTGATGAACTAATAAATAAAGGATTAGATCAAAAGTTCAAAAATAAAACTGGATTGTTGATTAATCCATATTTTTCAGGAACTAAAATCAAATGGATTTTAGATAACGTAGAAGGTGCTAGAGCATTAGCTGAAAAAGGCAACTTAAGATTTGGAACCATTGATAGTTGGTTGATATGGAAACTATCCAATGGGAAATATCATGTAACAGATTATTCAAATGCTTCAAGAACATTAATTTATAATATCTACGATTTAAAATGGGATGAAGAATTATTAGATATGCTTGATATCCCTTTGAATATACTTCCAAAAGTAGTAAACTCATCAGGTATCTCTGCTTACACAGATAAATCCTTATTTGAATATGAAATTCCGATATCAGGAATCGCTGGAGATCAACAAGCTGCTTTATTTGGCCAAACATGTTTTAATGAAGGAGACGTTAAAAACACCTATGGTACTGGTTGTTTTCTTTTAATGAATACCGGTTTTAAACCAAGAAAATCTGAATTGGGATTACTTACTACAATTGCTTGGGGAATTGATAATAAAATATCTTATGCATTAGAAGGATCAATATTTGTGGCTGGTAGCGCAGTTCAATGGTTAAGGGATGGATTAAGAATTATTAAACAAGCAAGTGAAACAGAAAAATTAGCTGAATCTGTAGACTCAAACTTAGGCGTTTATTTTGTCCCAGCATTTGTTGGACTTGGAACTCCATTTTGGGAAGATGACGTTAGAGGATGTTTCTTCGGTTTAACTAGAGGAGTAAATAGAGCTCATTTTGCTAGAAGTGCTTTAGAAGCAATCGCTTATCAAACAAAAGACGTAATCAATGTGATGCAAGAAGAAGGTAACATCAAACTTAAAACACTAAAAGTTGATGGTGGAGCTAGCCAAAACAACTTTTTAATGCAATTTCAAGCAGATATTTTAAATACAAATATTTATAGACCAAAAATTAGTGAAACAACAGCGCTTGGTGCAGCTTACTTAGCTGGACTAGCGACAGGCTTTTGGAAACTAGATGAAATCAAAGAAAAATGGCAAATTGATCAAATCTATGAAACAAAAATGGATCACAACACAAGAAAAGATCTATATCAAAAATGGCGTAAAGCTTTAGAAGCATCAATAAAATTTGTTAAATAGGGGGAATTATGGAAAACAAACTATCAATTTTTAATAAAAAGAAAAGAACTGCAGAACTAACAATTATTTTCTGCGTTATCGGTACAGCTTTGGGTATCGTTATATTCTTTTCATCATATATAGACTCTAATGTATTCTTATTGATATTAGGAATCGTACTAGGATTAGGATCTTTTGTTGGTTCAGCAATAGGCTTTGCGGCATATAGAACCACTGCAAATAAATTTAAATCTGAAGTTCTAGCAGAAATGTTTAAAGAATTAATTCCAGATATTGAGTACAGCCCAAAATTTGGATTAACTCAAGAAGTAGTATATGCAACAAAATTTTTAAAAAGAGCAGATCGTTTTTATTCAGAAGATTTCTTGCAAGGTAAACTAGGCGATGTAGCATTCATATCTAGTGATGTTAAATTAGAAGAAAAACATGTAGAAAGAACTGAACAAGGAACTAGAACATACTATGTTACTTATTTCTTAGGAAGAATCTTTAGATTTGATTTCAATAAAGAATTTGTAGGGGGATTACAAGTTCATGAAAAAGGACATCCAGCGGTAAGGGGATACAAAAAAGTTAAACTTGAATCAATAGATTTCAATAAGAAATTTAAAACCTTTACTAACGAAGAAATAACTGCTTTCTATATTTTAACTCCTGATATTATGGAAGCTATATTTAACTTAGAAAAAAGAAATCCAGGATTAATCACATTAAGTTTCCATGGAAACTATTTATATGTAGCTATTAATAATAAGAAAGATACTTTTGAAGTTAAAATGTTTAAGAAAATTAATCAAGAAGTAATAAAAAAATTCCAAGAAGAGTTATTAGTTATAAAAGACTTCATAGTTACGTTAAAGCTAAACAATAAATTATTTAAGAAAGCATAGGTTAACATGGATAACAAATATTCAACTTTTAATAAAACAAAAAGAGAAGCAGAAAAAAAAGTAAAAATAGGAATGCCTTTTGTCATAATCGGAGTCTTATTGATTTGGTTGATGCAAGGTGGTTCTACATTAGGCGTTGTATTTGGGTTTATATCTTTGCTTGGTGGAGGGTTTGTAGCTGCAACAGGGGCTACCGCTTTTAACAAACTTAAAAAGAACTTTAAACAAACAGTGTTAAAAGAAATGTTTAAAGAAACGATCCCTGGAGTTAACTATAGTCCTGAATATGGCCTAGATGAAAGAACAGTATATGCAACAGATTTTCTTAAAAGAGCTGATAGATTCCACTCAGAAGATTTCTTACAAGGACAAATCGATGAGGTAGATTTTATCTCGAGTGATGTTAAACTAGAAGAAAGACATGTTCAACATACAAAACATGGGACAAGAACTTACTATGTTACTTATTTTTTAGGTAGAGTTTTCCGTTTTGAATTTAACAAAGAATTTGCTGGTTGTTTACAAGTATTAGAAGCAGGATCACCTAAATCAAGAGGGTATAACAAAGTAAAACTCGAATCAATTGACTTTAATAAAAAGTTTAAAACTTATTCAACAGAAGACATTACAGCTTTTTATATCTTAACACCAGATATTCAAGAAGCTATTTATAAGTTAGAACAAAGAAACCCAGGTAGAATTGGTCTTAGTTTTCAAGGAGATCATCTCTATGTAGCAATAAACAATAACAAAGATACATTTGAATTAAAAATGTTTAGAGAAATTGATAGCTCAATGGTAGAAGAGTTCAAAAGAGATATCTTAGTGATCAAAGATTTTATCATGACATTAAAACTAAATAATAATTTATTTAAAAAATAGAAGGAGGATTTTAATATGTTTTTAGTAGGTACAGGTGGAATTATAGGAATTATCATTGGAGCTTTAGTAATAATTATTATATTCTGGTACATCGGAGTAATGAACCAATTACGTCAATTAGAACTTAAAGTACAAGAAGCTGAATCAGGAATTGATGTTGCATTAACTAAGAGATTTGATATGCTAACAAAAATGTTAGAAACAACAAAAGGTTATGCAAAACATGAATCAGAAACATTAGAAAAAGTAGTAAAATGGCGTTCAGGGATTCCTAAGGATGCAACATTAAAAGATAAAGAAGAGTTCTTTAATCAATTAAACCAAGTTGCTCAAGGGATTAATGTAGTTGTAGAAAAATATCCAGACTTAAAAGCTAACACAGTATTCATGGAATTACAATCTGCTGTTGCTAATACTGAAGAACATCTTCAAGCTGCTAGACGCTTATATAATGCTAATGTAACTAGAATTAATACAGTTATTGTTACATTCCCACAAAGCATCGTAGCTAATGCAATCCATATGGATAGAAAACCATATTTTGAAGCAGAAGAAGCTAAACGCGAAGATGTAAAATTTGAATTTTAATAATCAATAAATACTTAGTAAGCAATCATTTGCTTACTTTTTATTTTGAAAATTAACAAGATTTATAAGAATTTTCCATCATAAAACAATTATGCATATGTGATTAATGATTTATATAAAATTTTTTTAAAATTAATTCAAAATATCTATTTATAGAAGTTCTTAATTATTAAAACTGTAGTTATATAATTAGAATTTATATTGTTATAATTCATAAAAAGGAGGTTTTTATGAATCAAACAATATTAGTAGGTAGATTAGTTACAGATCCAGAATTAACAGTCTTAGATAATGGAATGAAAGTAACCACAATAACTATTGCAGTTAAAAGAAATTTTAAGAGTAGTGAAACAAATGAGTATGAGACTGACTTCTTAAAATGTACATTATGGAGTGGAATAGCAGAAGCTACAGTAAGCTACTGTAAGAAAGGTTATACAGTCGGTGTAAAGGCTAGACTCCAACAAAAGCATTATTTGAAAGATGAAAAGAAAGTATTTTCTTATCCAGAGATAATTGCTGAACAAATCACATTTATTAATAAAGTAAAAGAAAAAGAATAAAAACATAAAACTATGAATAATCATAGTTTTTTTTCTTTGTTTTTCTTTCTATACTTATTAAATAATGATATAATTTTTACTAAGGTGATGAATATGAAACAATATCAAGATTTTTTAAAACACATTTTAAAAGAAGGTTCAGATAAACCAGATAGAACAAACACAGGAATAATCTCAACATTTGGCTATCAAATGAGATTTAATTTAAATGAAGGATTTCCTTTATTAACAACGAAAAAAGTTCATTTAAAATCAATTATTCATGAATTATTATGGTTTGTTAGAGGGGATACTAACTTAAAGTATTTAGCTGAGAATAATGTAAGAATATGGAACGAATGGCCATATAAGAAATTTACTCAGTCAAAAGATTATAACAATGAAACAATGAAGGAATATGTCGAACTAGTAAGAACTGATGAAGCCTTTGCAAAAAAACATGGAGATTTAGGTCCAGTATATGGTAAACAATGGCGTGATTTTAGTGGATATGATCAATTAGCTAATGTCATAAGCGAAATCAAGAAAAATCCAAATAGCCGACGTTTAATTATCTCTGCTTGGAATCCTCCTCAATTAAAAGACATGGCTTTACCGCCATGCCATTTGTTATTTCAATTTTATGTTAAAGACAATAAGTTATCTTTACAGTTATATCAAAGATCCGCTGATGCGTTCTTAGGTGTTCCATTCAATATTGCTTCTTATTCACTGTTACTTATGATGGTAGCTAAAGTTTGTCATTTAGAACCTTATGAGTTTGTTCATACGATTGGAGATGCTCATATTTACACTAATCACTTAGAACAAGTAAACCTTCAATTATCTAGAGAACCTAGAAAATTACCGATTATGAAAATAAAGTATCATGAAAATATTGAAGATTATGTTTATGAAGATTTTGAGCTTTTAGATTATAATCCTCATCCATTAATTAAAGGAAAGGTGGCCGTATAATGATATCATTAATATTTGCGACAGACCCTAATCATCTAATCGGAAAAGATAATTTACTACCATGGAATTATCCAGAAGATTTAAAATATTTTAAGAAAACCACATTAAATAAAACTGTTTTAATGGGATTAGAAACTTTTCATTCAATTGTATCAATTAACGGAAAACCTCTGCCAAAGAGAAAACTAGTTGTTGCTTCTTTAGAACCATTTTCTTATCCAGGAGTTTTAGTGATTGATGATTTAATTAAATATTTAAAAACGCCACACGATGAAGAAATTTTTATCATCGGTGGTAAAACAATCTATGAATTATCATTGCCATATGCAGATAGATTATATATTACACACATCAAAAAAGCGCACGTTGGTAATGTTTATTTAAACTTTAGTTTAGTTGATTTTAAATTGATAAGCAAAGATGAAAGAGAAGCACTTACTTTCGCTATCTACGAAAGGAAATGATTATATGTTAGCTCTTATTCAAATTGTAATATCAATTATTCTAACTGTACTATTTGGAATAAATAGTGCAATAACATTTACATTAATAGATGTATTAACGTTAATTCTTATATTTTTGTTATCAAATATAGCTATAACTATCATATATATATTGCTTTTTGTTGTCTTTGTTTATACAACTGAAAAGATTGATTATAGAAAATACTGGAAACATAAAATAGCTGATTTTGCAACACGGTACTTATTCCGTTTTTATTATCGTGTACGAGTAATTTTAACTGGAAAAGAAAACATTCCATCATATAGAAATTATGTGGTTTATTCAAATCATATAGAATATACAGATCCATTATTTTTAATGCAAGTTTATAATAAAACGCCTTTAGCATTTGTTGCTAAAGCACCTTTATTTAAATATCCTGTATTAAAAAATATTTTAACAGGTTTAGGTAATTTATCTATTACAAAATACGCTGATAGAAGTGCACTTGAAACCATCCTTAAAGCAATTAAACAAGTTAAAAGTGGCATGCCAATGGGAATTTTTCCCGAGGGGAAAAGAACGTATTCAAATAATATGATTGAATTTAAACCTGGAGCTTTTAAACTAGCCCAGAAAGCTAAAGCTGATATATCACCTGTAGTATTATATAATATGCATGATTTATCAAAAAAAGTTCGTATATTACCTACAAAAGTTTATATTCATGTATTGCCAATTATTAAATATGAAGATTATAAAGACTTAGATACGGTTTCACTATCACAAAAAGTTTATGAGTTAATAGATAATCAGTTAGATTTATATAAAGAAAAGGAACTGTAATGTTAAGAATATTTTTTACTTTTTTTAAGATTGGATTATTTACATTTGGTGGCGGATATTCAATGATTCCTTTAATTCATTATTATGCAGTTGATAAATATAAATGGGTTGGTGAAAAAGAATTTATTGATATCATTGCTATCGCTGAATCTACTCCAGGACCAATTGCGATTAACTCAGCTACCTATGTTGGGTATAAAACTAAAAAAACATTAGGAAGCCTAATGGCAACACTAGGAGTTGTGTTGCCTTCTTTAATTATTATCACAATTATTTCAGCTTTTCTAATGCAATTTAAAGAAAATCAAATCGTAGAATACGCATTCATGGGCATCAGAATTGGTGTAGCTGTTCTTATTTTAAATGCTTCTATAAGAATCTATAAGAAAGTCGATAAAAGCTTACTAACATATTTTTTAGCTATGTTTGGGTTTTTCATGGCTTTATTTGATATTATACCAATTGTTTTTATAATCCTTATAGGAGGCTTGTTTGGTATTCTTTATGTTGTCTTTATTCATAAAAGTGAGGTGAATAAAGATGATTAGATTATTAATTAAGTTATTTTATACTTTCTTTTATATAGGCGTCTTTACATTTGGCGGTGGATACGCAATGATTCCTTTAATCACACAAGAAGTTGTGAGAAATACTTGGGTAGAATCAACGGATATTTTAATTGATTTTATTGCCATATCTGAATCTACTCCTGGACCTTTCGCGGTTAATATAGCTACTTTTATTGGTTTTGAACAAGCAGGAATACTAGGAGCTGTAATTGCTACATTTGGTGTAGTATTACCTTCGTTTATCATTATTTTAATCATTGCTAAATTATTTACTAAGTTTTCCACAAACAAATATGTTCAAGGTTTTCTAAAAGGGATTAGACCCATTGTTCCAGGAATCATTTTATCAGTTGCATTTGTATTTATATTAAGATCTGTTTTTAGTATAGAAGACCTACAATTTAGTGATTTTACTTTTGAAGTAGGAAGTCTAGCAATATTCTTAATTATATTTCTTATATCAAAATTCTGGAAAAAAGCACATCCAATATATATTGTTTTAATATCAGCTGCACTAGGATTAATTGTGTACGGATTATTTTAAGGGGGAAAAGATGGGATTTGAATTAGAATTAATTAAATGGCTTCAAAGTTTTAGTACTGATTTTTTAGATAGTTTATTTAAGTTGTTTACTATTTTTGGTGAAGAAGAATCTTTGATTGTTCTTCTAGGATTTATTTATTGGTGCTATGATAAAAAATTAGGAGAGTTAATGGGGTTAACAATCTTTCTTTCATTAGGATTAAATAGCGCTATAAAGCTAGCAGTTGCTAGACCTAGACCGTTTATGGTTGATGATAATATCGTAAATTTAAAACCATCAACTAGTACAGGGTATTCCTTTCCAAGTGGACATACTCAGACCGCTTCAACAACGTATTTTAGCTTATATTATTTAATTAAGAAAAAGTGGTTATTAATCGTAGCGATTATCATAACACTATTAGTAGCTTTCAGCAGAATGTATTTAGGTGTACATTATCTTACTGATGTGCTAACTGCTTGGGTTTTAGGAGTATTATTAGCTTATTTTATTGCAAAAAAAGTAAAAGAGGAAACTTTATTAAAGAAAATATATAAATTTTTAGCAATTGCTTCAATCATAGGGTTTATCGCTGTTATTGTTATAAATCTTATAAATAATACAGTAATTACTTTTAAAGCTAGTGATTTCTACTTTGATACAGAAGCTTTAGCTAAAATGTTAGGGACATTAACAGGATTTTCATTTGCGATACTATATGAAAAGAAGAAGGTTAACTTTACAAATATAAAAGATCCAATGAAAAACATTTTTAGATTTTTACTTGGATTAGCAGTAATTCTAGCAATTAGATATGCATTAAAGTTTATATTTGGTATAATAGTAGATACAGAAACCCTAGCAGATGGAGAATATTTAAAATCTGTTTTAGGAGTACTCTTTGATTTTATAAGATATTTCACAATGTTATTCATTGGTATTGGTGTATATCCTATAATTTTCAAAAAAATAAATATTTAGGAGGAAATGATGGAAATACATAATAAAACACTCTATGATAAAAACTTAATTTTATCTTATAATAATTACTATTTATCTTCTTACATTAAGAAGAATTTTGTAGTGATATCGGCGATATCAGCTGTGTTTATCATCTACATGATGATTATTCAAGAATGGTGGTATGCATTACTATTATTTGGAATATTAGTATTTTATTTATTACTAACATATTTTATGCAAAAATTAACCACAAAACGTATTCTAAAAAGAAGTCCATTAGTAGAACAACCTGTTTTACAAACGTATATCTTTAGAGAAGATGAAATGGAAGTAACAAACATCAATAGTATTATTGTTATATATACTGATATTGTGAAGTTCAAATCTACTAAAGAATTTTACTTTATGCAATCAATTGATAAAAAAACTTATATCGTTGATTATAAAGGGTTTAATAACGAAGATGAAGCTCAAAAATTCGCTGAATTTGCGCAAAAAACATTTATAAAGAAGAGAAAGTGATCTCTTCTTTTTTGTTGTTTTTTTAAATCGAGTTGATTTATTAGACCACATGGTATATACTGTATAGTATACAACAGAGTTTTACGGAGGTTTTCTCTTGAAAATTGATGATAGAACCTATTTATTAAGACAAAATGAAGCTCTATATGCAGCGACTTTAGATGAATTTTCTTCTAAGTGTTATGAATTAGCTTCAACTAACGAAATAATTAAAAACTCAAACTACAATAAAGGTAGTTTTTATTACCGTTTCAAGACAAAGGATGATATATATTTTGCATTAATTGATTATGTTTATACTACTCAAGTATCATTGTTCAACAACCAAAATATTAAATTGAATAACTTAACCGATATAGAAGAAATAATTAGATTAATGTTTACTCAATTAAAACAGCTATATATTATAGATCCACGTTATATAGATTTACTAAATATGATTTATAAAGAATCTCCTCAGTTCAATGATTATATTAGACAAAATTGTGTTGAATCACAATTTGAAAGATTCGTCATGAAATTAGAAATAATTATGAGAAAAAGCTATTCGCAGAAAGAAACAGATACTTTTCTTGATTTATTGACATTTTCATATCATAATATTAATATCGATTTTGATTATGAATTTGATAGTTATGTTAATAATGTCATACATTTTTTATTAAAGTGCCATGAAACTAAAACAAATAGGATATCTAAGACTAAATTTGAATTAAGTGATATTGAAAGTAATTTTACTGTCTTATTAGCCAGATATGGAGCTAAAGTTGCTGGTGATGATGAAAATGCTGTTGTTATATCTAAACTTCTAAAAAATCAAATTGATTATATTAAAGAAATAAGAGATACATTAAAAATACAAAAAATTACTTTAGAAAATATCGTTACATCAGGGATTAAAAAAAGTCTAAAAGATTATGATCATTTATTAGATTTGTTAAGTCTAGATTATGCACAAATTAGTTTTCATAATCTAACAAATATTCAAAAAATAGTATTGTTAGCTGTTTATAACGTTTTACTTGGTAAGGAAATGATTGTTATTGATTATCAAATCAAGTTTATATATTTTAATGATACAAAACAATTATTAAATTCAATTTTGCCAATTATTTGTTCAACGACTAAAGTTGTATTATTAGAAGAAGTAATCAGTCTAATTCCTTCAATATTCAAAAACATATATTATATAGATAATTTTGGTAATATTAAAAAATTATCTAATAGTGATGTAGTAATTGATTTTGAAAAGGATTTGGTGATTGAATATTTTGATGAATTTGATAACTTAAAAACAGAGTATTTTGCAAGAAAAGATCCAATCATCATGAAGTACTTGAGAGATTATAAAGTTATCAATATTAACACGTATTCAAAGTTATCAATTGATGACTTAATATAAGGATGTATATATGGAAAGTTTTATTCAACTATTTAAAAACGACTTTAAAAATTTCATAAAATATAAAATTTTACAGATTATTCTAGTTCTGTCATTTTTGTTTGCGGCAATTATGGCGTTTTTTCCTAGATTTGATCCATTAATTATTGTCTATATTACAGTATTTATCATACCTGTGGTAATCTTCTCAACTTCTATCTTTATTGAAAATGAAGAAAAGACATTATTTCCTCTAGCTTTAGGGAAATGTTCATCATTCACAATCATTGCATCTAAGTTGTTAAGTTCTTTAATTTTATTATTAATTCCTTATATTTTTTATACAATTGTAATGATTTTTATTCTTAATATGAATTACAACATATTCTTATTTGCTTTAGTTTATATTTTATCTGCAGTAATGCATATTACCATAGGGATTGTCCTAGCAATGTCAAGTAAATCAACATCGATTATGTCGATTTCATATGTTGCATACATTGTTATATTTTCTGTGATGCCAATATTTTATTCGGAAGGATTAATTCCAAATTTCTTCCAATATGTATTGATTGTATCACCTGCTTATTTATCAGGAATTCTATTTCAAGAAGTGATTTATGGTTATGCATTTAGCCCAGTTTATTTAGTTGTATTAGCTGTAGTGCTACAGTTTGTCTATGTATTCTTACTTACATATTTTGTGGCTAGACCATATTTCAAGAGTTATCTATTATATCGCTTAACTAAAGGAGAATAATAATAAATGATTTACATCGATGAAAATAAGCTTTTATTCCATTTGCAAACAGAAGAAACTTCATATATTATTAGAGTCCTTGAATCTAAACATTTAGGACTCGTTTATTATGGAGAAATATTAGATATTAATAATGATTATCATAATTTAGAAGTAAAACACAATATTGAAGTTGGTAATCAAGTAATCTATGATGATCAAGATAAAACGTTCAATTTGAATTTAGCATTTTTAGAAATGCCTACATTTGGAAAAGGCGATTTTAGAGAACCAATGCTTCACATTCGTTTAGCTGATGGGTCAAGAATTACTGATTTTAAGTATTTAGAGCATAAAATTATAGAAAAACCGATATTTAAAGAAATGCCTGAAACTAAGGCATATAAGGCTCATATTGAAACGTTGGTAATCACTTTAAAAGATGAAGTTAATAACATTTTAGTTGATTTACATTATTCTGTTTTTCCAAAGAGTAATACAATAAGTAGAAGGGCTATCATAAAAAATATATCTAAAAAAAGCATTGTATTAGAGAAAGCCTTAAGTATGAATTTAGATATTCATAATGATGAATACTTTTTAACTACATTTGATGGTGCTTGGATTAGAGAAAGAATGATTAATTCAAGAAAACTTGAACAAGGAATCCTAAAAATCGATTCTAAAAAGGGAGTTTCTAGTAGTGATCATAATCCATTTATAGTGTTAAGTAAAGATAAGACTAATGAGGAATATGGGATGTGTATTGGATTAGGATTAGTATATTCTGGTAGTTACGAAGCAATCATAGAAAAAAGCCCTTATGATATTTTAAGAGTTCAAATGGGAATAAACTCGTTTGATTTTTTCTGGGAGTTAAAACCAAAAGAAGAGTTTATAACACCTGAAGTAGTTTTATCCTATTCAAGTAAGGGATTAAACAATCTATCACAGAATTTTCATTCACTGATAAAGAATCATATAATCAAGCCGGACTTTTTAAACAAAGAGCGTCCGGTTTTATTTAATAACTGGGAAGCTACAATGTTTGATTTTACACAAGGTAAATTATTGAAATTAGCTAAAATAGCGAAAGAATTAGGAATAGAATTATTTGTTTTAGATGATGGATGGTTTGGTAAAAGAGATGATGATACTAAAGGACTAGGTGACTGGTTTGTTAATAAGAAGAAGTTACCTTTAGGAATTAAGAAACTCGCTGAAAAAATCAATAAAATAGGATTAGATTTTGGTATATGGGTTGAACCAGAAATGGTAAATGTTGATAGTGACTTATATAGAAATCATCCAGATTGGTGTATCAAACATCCTAAAATTAAGCCTAGTTTTGGTAGAAATCAGTTAATTCTTGATTTTTCTAAGAAAGCAGTTAGAGATTATATTATTAATGTATTAAGTGAACTGATAGATTCAGCTAATATTAAATATATTAAATGGGATATGAATCGTAATTTCTCTGATTTATTCTCTAGTGATTTAAATCATAAAGAGCAGGGTAAATTATTACATCTATATCAATTAGGGTTATATGAAGTATTAGATACTTTGACTAGTAAATATTCAGATATCTTATTTGAATCATGTGCTTCTGGTGGTAATCGTTTTGATATGGGGATGCTTTATTACATGCCACAAATCTGGACTAGTGATAATACTGATGGATATACTAGACAATTAATTCAATATGGTACTAGTTATCTATATCCTCAATCAGTTATGGGAGCACATGTATCAGATGCTCCAAGCGCTCAAGTTGTAAGAAAGACACCTATTGAAACAAGATTTAACATTTCAGCGTTTGGTTTATTAGGATATGAATTAGATGTAACTCACTTAACTAAATTTGAGAAGAAAGTAATCAAGAATCAGATTGAATTCTATAAAGAACATAGAAGCTTACTTCAGTTTGGCCAATTCTATCGACTTAAAAATCCTTATAGCACTAACAATATGTATTTAGCAGTTACTTCAAAAGATAAAAAAGAATGTATTCTAGGTATTTTTAAAACCTTAGAACAGCCAAATTCAGGTTTTGAAAGCATACCTATGTATATGCTAGATAAGAACTATCAATACAAAGTAGTAAATAGAACACAATATATGAGTTTAAAAAAATTCGGGTATTTAGTGAAGCATGCATTACCTATAAGTCTTAATCCAAAGGGTTTTTTATTTCATGTTTTAAGCAATAACTATTTATATGAAATTGAAAAATTTGAGGCAACTATATCTGGGGATAAACTAGTTAATAATGGGTTTATTCCTAAACAGAATTTTATAGGAACAGGGATTAATGATGAAGTAAGATTAATGGGTGATTTTGGTTCAAGAATGTATTATTTTAAAGCAGTGGAGGATAAATATGAGAGAAGTAATTAACTTAAATTTCGATTGGAAATTTAAAGATGATTTTAAAAAAGAGTATATTAATAATTTAGAGATAAATAATCAAGTAGATATAGCAATTCCTCATACAATGAAGGAAATACCTTTAAATTATTTTAATGAATTAGAGTACCAATATATTGGTACTTATTCAAGAATAATCAATCTAACTGAAGTTATGTTAAAACAAAACCTATTTGTCGAATTTTTAGGGATAATGAATATCGCTAAAGTCTATTTAAATGGAAATCTATTAGTGATTCATGAAGGTGGATATACTCCTTTTAAAGTTAATTTAAATAAATATGCTAAAAATGGAGATAATTTACTTCAAGTGATCGTTGAT
>CAZZPD010000012.1:0-28268 GCA_964655885.1 uncultured Candidatus Izemoplasmatales bacterium
GTATTGGTAAGTTTTTGGATAAGCACAATTTAAATTTTGCATCAAAATTCCCTGGTTGGGCAAAAGCACTTTTATATTTATCGCCAGCATTAATTGTATTAGGAATATTTACATTTTGGCCGATTATAAATGCTTTTGCACTCGTTGTTTATGAAAACTACAACTTGACTAACGATACAATTACAGGGTATACGTTATTTGGAAACTTTATCACAGTGCTTACTGATGAGTCTTTTATAGTTCCAGCATCACACACAGCTTCTAGTGCGGTAATTAACACATTAATTATTGTTTTTATTAGTGTGCCAATTTCTGTTTTATTAGCTTTATTTATTGCTGCAGCGTTAAACTCTATCAAACCATTAAAAGGATTTTTTCAAACAGTTTATTTCTTACCGTATGTTACTAACACAATTGCAATTGGGTTAGTATTTGCATATATGTTTAAAGCAGACGGGGGACTTATTAATCAATTTTTAAGTTGGTTTGGTATAAATGCAGATAATTTATCTTGGGTTGATACAGGCGCAGTATATTGGAGATCAATGTTTGTATTGATTTTTTATGGTGTTTGGTCAACGCTAGCTTTTAAAATTATGGTGTTTTTGACTAGTATTCAAGGTATTGATAAGCAATATTATCAAGCAGCAGCAATTGATGCAACCCCTAGAAGAAAAATATTTACTAGAATAACAGTACCACTAATTTCGCCAATGATTTTTTATATTTTAGTAACATCTGTTATTGGTGGATTTAAAATTTATAATTCAATTGTTGCATTGTTTGGCGTTACTGGCCAACCTGCAGGTGCGGATTACACAATGCAATCAATAGTTATGTATATTTATCAATTTATTGATGGTAGCAACGCGGGTAGTTTATCCGTAGCAGCTGCTGGTTCTTTAATTCTGTTTGCGATTATTTTGTTACTTACATTAGTTCAAATGCAAGTCAGCAAAAAGCGCGTGCATTACTAGGGGGTGGCTAGAATATGAATAAAAAATTATTTGATAAGTCAAATAAAATAGAAAAAATTACATTTATATTTGACTTCTTAGCAATAGCTGCCTATTTAGCATTATTTTTAATTTTCTTTGGAATGTTAGAACTTCCCGAAATAATAAATGGAAGAATGGACTTAGATAATTTACAATATATGCTACCTACTTATGAGTTTTTAAGTGCAACTTTTGATAAATTGCAAATGAATACAATCATTTCATTGGTTATCTTATTTGCTTTAGTTTCGATTCCAATGATGTTTATAAATGTAAAAAAACTAAAAAACAGAACAATATATGAGATTAATTCATATACTGCTTCATCTAAATTTGTACAAGCTTTAGTAAATTTACTATCATTAAATCCTATTAGTGCTGGATTAAGAATTTATAATATGTTTATTTTAGTTCAATTTGTAAAAGGATATAATGTAAAAGAATTCTTCAAAAGTATGGGTCCAGCAATCAAAAAATTCTTTAAAGAACTGTTTAAAAAGAAAGAAATTCAAAATAAAGAAGAATTAGATGAGTATTCTCTATCAATCAAACAGAGCATTAGGCGTCAAAATACCGGTAAAGTTATAAGAATGTCTCTAACATACATTTTTCTTATTTTTATGGCGTTTATCATCATTATTCCATTCTATTGGATGGTTCTTACATCGTTAAAAGACTTTACTGGAGCTACTTCAAACAACCCTGAATTTTTCATAGGAATATCTAGAATGAATTGGGTTAACTATAAGGTAGTTCTAACAGAACTTAATTTTTCGCTATATATTAAAAACACTATATTTATTGCTTTAATGTCAACTTTAGGAACTGTTATAACTACTATTCTAGCGGCTTATGCATTTGCTAGAATAGAGTTTAAAGGGAGAGAATTATTGTTCTCAATCTTAATTATGACAATGATGATTCCTGGAGAGTTATACATTATTACTAACCTTATTACAGTAAGTAGAAATGGATTTGGTTGGGTAGGAATGCCTACTGGAGAAAATAATTACTTCTTGGCAATGATTCTTCCATTTGTTACTAGTATTTCTTATATATTCTTCTTAAGACAAAGTTTTAAACAAATTCCAGATTCACTTTATAAAGCCGCAAGAGTTGATGGATGTAGTGATTTTAAATTCTTAACAAGAGTTATGGTTCCTATTGCTAGTCCAACTATTTTTACTATTACAATATTAAATGTCTTTGGTTCATGGAACGCTTATATTTGGCCAAGAATCATTACTGGGTTAGGCGGAGAAGAAGGCCAAAAATATTGGTTGATTTCAAACGCTTTAAGAGATACATCTTTTGTTCAAGAGAACGGAAAAGTTATGTATAACTTGCAAATTGCAGCTTCTGCTTTAGTTACAGTACCATTGTTAATTGTATTCTTTATGTTTAAAAAATATATTATGAATGGTATTGGACGCAGTGGAACTAAAGGGTAATGGGGGTCTTAATATGAAAACTAAAAGATTTATATTAGTAGCTATACTATTTGTTTTATCTTTAACATTAATGGGATGTCCTAAAATTAAAAATAGCCCACCAGAGTTAGTGAAAATTATTGATGGCGAGATAATTAAGATAAACAGTATAAATTATGAACACACTTATGGTGAAAGTTTTGATCCAGAATTAATGGTCCAATATCTGATTGATAATGAAAGTTTATTTGCTATAGATTATGACCAATCAGGCTTAATCATTGGTCAAGAGAGAAAATATTACGATATTTCTGATCAAATTGAAGTTACATCTTTTTATGATATTTGGGATTTTGATGATGATGCAAATTTTGATGGAGTAGTGGATTCCTTAGATGAAGAATACTATGGCCTAACGAAAACAGATGTTGACGGCAACCCTGTATACGATAGCGATAAAATATTGTTAGTAGAGTTTTTTCCTATTGATACAGAAATAGCATTTACATTAAAAGTAACCGATGGAGATGGTGATTTTACAACTTTGTCTGGAAATATTGTCATCGTAGAATAAAATATAAAAATTTAAGTGATTTTTACATAATATTATGTAAAAGTGTATTATAATATTAATTGAAAATAAAAATTAAAAAATATATTTTGAGGAGGAAAAAATGAAACATTACAAAAGATTTATAGTGTTCTCAATGCTGTTGATTTTTTCATTTGTAGTTGTTGGATGTGGTGAAACCACAACAGAAGCAACTACTGCTGGAGAAACTACAACGGCAGTGACAACAGAAGCTCCCGTCACAACTACAGACGGAGGAACAACAGCAGATGTTACAACAGCAGATGTTACAACAGCAGATGTAACTACAGAACCTGCTACAACAACAGAAACAATAACAACAACAGATTTAGGGCAAGCACCTCAGTTTGTTGGATTGTTTAACGCTCAAACTTACTATATAGGCTCACGAGATTTTAATTTGTTAGAAGGAGTAGTAGCTGTTGACACTGAAGATGGAGATATAACTGAGGATATTCGATTAATTGGTTGGTCTCCAACGATGCTTACTAGAACTGGACCTTATGTTATTTATGCAACAGTAGAGGATTCAGCTGGAAATAAAATAATTGAAGAAATTTCATTAACAGTGAAAGAACTTTCTGATTTTACAATTCCAGAAACTTTAACAACTGATCCAATTGAAATTACTCTTTGGCATTCAAATGGCGATACAGTTTCAGCGGCTATGGAAAAATATGCAGCAGATTTTAAATCAAACTTCTATTCAAATATTACAGTTAATATAGTCCATAACGCTGATAATTATGATCAATTAAGGGTTAACGTTGTAAATGCAATTAATAACGGTATTTTACCTAATATTGTTCAAAACTACCCTGACCATGTTATGGAATATACTGAAAAGAATGCATTAATTACTTTAACGCCATATATTTATCATCCAGTATATGGTTATAGCACTACAGTTGAAGAAGAATCATTCACTGACATTGTATTAAGTTATCGTAGAGAAAATTCACAATACACTATTGATGGAGAATATTATTCTGTACCATTTAACAAATCAACAGAAGTTATGATTTATAATAAAGATATGTTTGATGTATTGATGGCTGATGGTGTAATTGATGAAGTTCCAAATACTTGGCAAGGATTATTTGCAATTGCTGATGAATTAAAAGCAGCTGCACCAGGTGTAATTGATAATATTGCAGCTATTCGTAACCTATCATCTACACCAGCTCTAAATTTATCACCTGAAGATGTAACAAATATAAAAACTAATTTTGTTCCAATTACATATGATTCTCCAGGAAACGCATTCATTACGTTAACTAGACAATGGGGCGGAGAATACACTGGAATTGATGCTCAAAGAGAAGGTTTGATTTTATTTGATAATCAATTTACTAGAAACATGTTAAGTTATTTCTTTGATAATAGAGATACTAATTTTACTGTTCCTGCAAAATGGTCATATGAATATGGTTCTGATGCATTTCTTGATGGGCAAACAGCTGTAACATTTGGTTCAACAGGAGGAGCAAGATATAACACACCTGATTATATTGATACTGATAACGATGGAAAAGGAGACACTCCAACATTTGAATATGGAGTTGCACCAATGCCATATAACGCTGATATGCCAGAAGAAAGAACAGCGATTCAACAAGGAACTAATATGTCATTAACAGACACAGGTTCTGATCAAGAAAAACTTGCTTCTTGGTTATTCTTAAAATATTTAACAAGTGCTGAGGTTCAATTACACTTTGCGTTAACTACAGGATATTCTCCTGTCAGATATACGGTATATGATGACCCTGCATTCATTCAATTTACAAACGGACTAGATACTGATGGAACTCAACTAGTTGATGAAGATTTAATGAAATCAAGAGCAGCAAATGCAGCAGCAATGCAATCAGACTTCTTATTCTATGATCAAGCATTTATTGGTTCTTCAAAAGCTAGAGAAGAAGTTGAAGCAGCATTTGAAAGAGTTATTTTAGGTTCGTTAGAAGGAACTACGAAAGAAGATATTATTGATGATGCAATTGCAGCAGCAAAATCAAATTCTGAAAGAGTTTTATAATTAAATTTAAAATACTTATACCTTTGGGGTTACTTAGGTTAAACCCCTTAAGTAAGAATATTGAAAATTAATAAGATATTAATTTATAAATATATAAAATTCATTTAAGGAGGAAAAAATGAAAGTTTCAAAAAAACTATTTATTATGGTTGTTTTATTTGTTGCAGGCTTTGTATTAATGGCTTGTGGTGAAACTACAACCGAAGCAACAACGGCAGCTCCAACTACGGAAGCGCCAACAACAGTTGAAGATACGACAGTTGCACCTACAACTGAAGCTCCAACTACGGAAGCTCCAACTACGGAAGCTCCAACTACGGAAGCTCCAACTACAGAAGCACCTGTAGATTTAGAAGCTTTAATAGATGATTTAGAAACTCACTATGCAGATACTCTGGGTAACGATAGCTTTGTTGCCACAGATGACATCACATTGTTAGCTACAATTGGTGGAGTAGAAATTACTTGGACAACAAGTAATGCAGGGTTAATTACTGCTGATGGAACAGTTACACAACCAAGTTATACTGTTGGAAATCAAAATGCAATTTTAACTGCTACATTAACTGATGGTGAAGATTCAGAATCAACTATGTTCTTTGTTGCAGTTCAAGCTTTAGCTAAAACTGATCAAGAGAGAGCTGACGAAGCATTTGATACAGTTGCTATATTCCCTGATAAAGATTCATGGACAATAGTTGATGAAGAATTATTAGTGTTTGCAACGACTGCTCAAGATGAAGATGAAGCTGAATATACTGTTGTATGGACTTCAAGTCATCCAGCAATCATTCCTGCAACTGGTGGAGAAATCAACCAACCAGAAGGTGCAAATGTAGATGTTACAATGACAGCTACTATTAGTATCAATTCAGTAGATTATACAACTACAGTTGTCTTTACAGTTGCAAAACAAGCTGAAGGAGAACTTGTTACTGATTTAGCCTCAATATTATTATTAGTAGATGATGAAGGCGATCCAGCTTATGATGACGCATATGTTAAAATCCCTGGAATGACATGTATTGGTATCTCAGACGACGGTGTATATTTCACTGATGGAGTTAATATCATCTTTACTTATTCACCAAAATTTGAAGTTGAAATGGGTAGCGTTTATGATGTAACTGGTACTTTTGAAGCATTTTATGGTTTATATCAATTAACTGGTTCTGATGAATTGCCTTTAAAAGCATTTGCTAGTACAGAAGCAGTAGTTGCGACA
Source organism: uncultured Candidatus Izemoplasmatales bacterium (assembly GCA_964655885.1). GTDB lineage: Bacteria > Bacillota_I > Bacilli_A > Izemoplasmatales > Hujiaoplasmataceae > 4572-104. The sequence goes on from CAZZPD010000012.1 coordinate 6,287, forward strand.
CCAATTACAGATACACTTACAGTTGCTGAAATGTTCGCTTTACCTAGCCCTTCTGATACAAATCCAGAATTTGCTAAAATGTATACGGTAACCGGAGCAATTTATTATGATACAGAAATGGATTATGCTACATATATGGTTCCTAGCGATTATGATTTTGGTGTAGCTAGAACAGGCGACAAACCAAATGGAACTGGATTTGTAGAAATGTATTATCGTGGTGATGATGAAGTATTATGGGCATTTAATGAGCAAGTAATCACAATTGATTTATTATATGGTGGTTATCATGATGGACACAGCAATATTCACGCACGTTTCCATGGTGACATCACTGATGTTACAATGACATTTGATACTGATCAAGAAGCCGTTGACCAAGCGTTAGCAGCATTATTGTTACCAGGTGAAATTATTGAAGCAACAACTTTAGATTTATTAGATGAAGTATTTGGTGTAACATTATCATACGCATCAAATAATGAAGCTATAATTAATTCAACTACAGGTGTTGTAGACTTAACTGGCCTTACTACTAGAGTAACTGTTACTATTACAGTTACGGGTACAAAAGGAGACACAGCTACAGGAACTAGAGAAATCGAAATTAAAGTAGGAGAACTTCCTGTATCAACAATAGCAGCGGCAGTTGCTTTAGATGATGGTGTAACAGTAAAAGTTCGAGGTGTTGTAATTTCATCTGAAAATTATAATACATTCATGATTCAAGATGATACTGGAGCAATTGCTATTTACAATTATAGTTTACCTAGCGACATTAAAGATTTCTTAAATGCTAATGTTGGTAACTTGGTAGAAGTAGTTGGTGATAGAGATACTAGAAGTAGCGGATTGATATACTTAGACCCTGAAACAGCAACATTTGTTGAAGTAAGCTCAATTCCAGATGCAACTAATATTGATGCAGTAGCTGAAGAAGACTTTATTGACTATCAAAATATGTTAGTTGAATTTACTAATTTATATGTTGTTGAAACATATACTAATAGTTTTGGTACTGTTGAAGTTACTTTAATGAGATTAACTGATGGTGCTGAATTCTTGCTAAGATGGGATTCTAGAATTGATTTATCAACTGAAGTTGAAGCAGCTTTAAAAGCATTAGTTGCTGGTGATAGAGTTGATGTTGTTGCTGGTCTTGGCTGGTATAATGGAGCTCAATTGCTATATGCTGAAGAATCAATTCTTACTGTAGGTACTGCTTATACAGATGCTGATTTATTAGCAGCTGATGCAGCATTCTTCCCTACAGATATAACTTTATCTTCAAACTATGAATTGCCTGAATTATTATTCTCTACAGCTACAGTTACAATCCCAACAGAGTTAACAGCTTACTTAACAGATGATATAGCAACTAATGGACAATTGGTTGTTACATTCCCTAGTGATGTTGATAAAATTGGTGTTGTTACATTTACATTGTCATTAAATGATACTGATTTAGATGTTACAGTTAACGTTACTGTTGAAGCTTTCACAAACGCAGACAAATTAGCTCTAGATGTAGCTGAATTAGAAACAGGAGCTGCTGAATATACTACAGGTACTGAGTATCAAGTAATTGAATTACCTGATTTAATGACTTTAGGATCAACAGTTACATGGACTAAAGTTTCTGGAGATGCAACTCTTGATGGATATATCTTAAAATTAGAACCAACTGGAACTTCATATGATGTTGTTTTAGAAGCTACAATTTCTTTAGGTTCTGAAACAGATGTTGTTCGTCAATTTACAATGACAGTTTCACCAATAACTGTTGTTACAGACTTATCTACTTTAACAGCTAATACTGGAGGAGTATGGACTATCGCTGATGATACAGAGGTTTATGTAAAAGGGATAGTTGTTGGTTTTGGATATCATGTAGTATATATTCAAGATGCAAACGGTAATGGTCTCTATTTATATTATGGTGAAGGATACGATAACGATGGAACTGTTGAAATTGGTGATGAAGTTATTTATTTTGGTTCTTTAGATACTGATGAAGGTTCAGAAGATACAGATCCAAGCGTTAGAAGACTTGGATATGGAGGAGAAATTTACTCGATTTGGAGTACTGGAAATAGTGTTGTTGATTTCACATTAACATTAGACGAAGTGACTGCTTTAGGTATTGAAGATAGTGGTAAACAAATCAGTGTAACTGGTCTAGTATATACAGGAGAAAACTATGGAAAATATCAATTCAATGTTATAGGAACAACTACTGTCGGATTAGAAGTACATCCAGATAGCGCACCGGATTGGTTCTTGGATGTGTTCTCTGCAGATGATGTATTACCTGAAGTAATATTTATTTTTAAAGAAATTAGTTACGGTAAGTTACAAGTTGAATCTATGGAAATAGTTATGACAGAACAAATGAAATTAGATGCTGACATCGCAAACTTTGATATACCTGCTAATTTTACAGAAGATTACGTTGTTGTAACTGGAACTTATGGTACAACATTTACAGTTACAGGAATTACTGGAGATGCTGCAACAGGCAACTATCTAGTTTGGAATGGCACAACAAATACCGTTGAGTTTACTCAACCAGCAACTGATGCAACTGGAGTTATTACTGTTGAAGCAGTTCAAGGTACATTAACTGAAGTATCAACTGATTACAATGTTGTAGCTAAAGCGCCCGTTGTCGTTACAGGCACATTAATGATTTATGAAATATATGGTGGTGGAGGAAACTCTGGAGCTACATATACAAATGATTATATTGTTTTATACAACGGAACAGGTAGCGATATTGATTTAACTGGTTATTCTGTACAATATACTAGTTCAACAGGAACAAGTTGGCAAGTTACTGAATTAACTGGAACAATAGTTGCAGGCGAATATTATCTTATTCAAGAAGCTGCTGGTTCAGGAGGAACTGTAGCATTGCCTACTCCAGATGCAACTGGCACTATTTATATGTCTGGAACAAAAGGAAAAGTAGCTTTAGTAAGTTCAACAACTGCAATAACCGGTGGCGATCCATCTACAGATGCTAATGTTATAGATTATGTTGGATTTGGTTCTGCAGATTATTATGAAGGAACAGCGGCTGCACCAGCACCATCTAATACTACTTCAATTCAAAGAACTACATTAGTTGATGGTGATGATAATTCAACTGATTTTGCTACAGTAACACCAGATTTAAGTTATTTAAACTAATAATATTTTTTAATAAAATATTTGATAAAAATAAAAAAAGGTATTGCTTTATGCAATGCCTTTTCTTTATATTTTTTCTAATTAATTATTATTTCCCCATATCATATTAGCAAATTCAGGATAATCTATAAATGGATTTCGGTTTCCTTGATATGAGTAAATTACATCGTTTCTATTTCTTTCAAAATCATCTACAGGATCTTGTTCATTCCATAACAATAACATTGATAACATACCCATAGTTTTAAGATAACTATCACTAGATTCATCATTATTTAAAGTTAAATCAAAATACATAGTAGACATATAAAATAATATTCTTGCAACATCACCTTTAACTTCATCTCTAGGAACATAAAAATCTACACCATCATAAGCATTAAAATAATCATTACTTCTTTCATAATTTTCACTAGGTTTAGCTGGCTTTAGATTGTGTACATCCGTTGCTTTACTTGGATAATCATTTACATAATCCACAGAAACACCAAGTCTTGATTGAGGCCACGTGTGTTCTCTATTCCAAGTTGTTCCTCCATCCCAAGCTCCATCAACTGAGTAACCAGTATAAACTAAGATAATATTGCTGCTATTATTTGGATCAACATCTGATTCTTGTAGTATATCTCTAGCGTCTCCGTATAACAAACCTATAAAACCATCATTAATAATATGATTAAGTTGTAGCTTAAGTAAATTGCCAGTTAAATTTAATGCTGCTTCATAATATTCCATATCTAAAGCTATTGCATAATCTTCAAGGATAAATACTTGTGTTTCCACGAAAAAGCTATTAAATATTAAATAAAAGCTTTTATAACCAGTAGATGAAGAATTATATCCTACAACTTGAATTAATTCATTAGCTAACACCTCATAAGTACCATCGCTTAAGCTTGCAGTGATTTCTATTGATGAAATATCGAAAGCCTCATCTAAATGATAAAAAGTTTTTGTTTGGTTAGTTAGTTCTATCCCGGTATATTCTATTCTTTGAGTAGTTGGAATAGTGGTTGTGGTTATAGTGGTTGTAGGTGCCAATGTTGTCGGTAAAGTGGTGGTTTCAACAATCGTTGTTGATTCGGTAGTCGCCTCAGTAGTTGACTCTTGAATTGTAGTTGTTGAAGCAACTGTTGTTTCTGTTGTTATATCACCGCAAGCTATTAAAGCCATAGAGCTAATAAAAATCAGTGATAAAACGATTAATCTTTTCATTTATATTCTCCTTTATACTAAATAACATTTTATTATAACATGACATTTTTAAAAGTACATAATATTTTTTCTTTTGTATATTATATAATATAATTATATGTACAAATATAAATATACTTAAAATTTAATATTTTATGTTATAATAAAATGCTAAAGCAAAGGAGTCATAAATGAAACAAGAAATTTTAAAACTAATAAAGCAATACGATTCAATCGTTATTGCTAGACATAAAAATCCTGATTTTGATGCTTATGGATCACAATTCGGTTTATATTATGCTTTAAAAAATCACTTTCCAGCAAAAAAAATTTATGTAATTGGAGATACAAATCCATTAAATAGATTTGAAGAAATGGACAGTGTTGATATATCCACACAAGAAAAATCATTAGTGCTAATACTGGATACAGTTGCTAGTCAAATGCTGGATGAAAACATTTATTCTCATTATGATAAATTAGTATTAATTGATCATCACAGAAATGATCCAGATATTAATCATGATATAGCATATCAAGCTCAAGATGCTTCATCTTGTTCAGAAATAATAGCTAGCTTATTATTAGATTGGAACATCCCCATCACTAAAAAATCTGCTAGAGCATTATATATAGGTATCATCGGTGACACGGGAAGATTTATGTATAATAATACAACTGCGAAAACATTTAAAATAACTGCCGAACTAGTTGATAAAGGCATTGATATCGGCGAAATAAATAATGAAATATATGTTGACACACAAAAAAATAGAACGATTAAGAGTGAATTTTTTAGTCTAGTAAAATACACAAAAAATAATGTTGCTTATAGAAAGAACGATATCGATTTTATAAAAAAATATAATTTAACAACAAATTATGTTAGTAGAGGTTTAGTAAATCAAATGGCAGGTATGATTGAAGTGCCAATTTGGACAAATTTTACAATTGATTTAGATACAAAAGGTATTATATGTGAAATTAGATCAAGAGAGATTCCGGTATTAAGTGTTGCTAAAAAATATGGTGGAGGCGGACATTTGAACGCTTGTGGATGCACATTAAAATCTTGGGGCGAAACAGATAAATTATTAGAAGATTTAGATATATTAGCGAGGGAAAATAAATGAAAACAGATCACATTTTAGAAAAAATAAAAGAATATAATAGAATTATAATTCACAAACACATTAGACCCGATGGAGATTGTTACGGTTCAGGGTTTGGGTTAAAAGAAATCATTAAAGAATCTTTTCCAGAAAAAGAAGTATATGTAGTTGGAGAAGTAGCTGAATATGTTAAATTTATCGGAGAAGTTGATATAATTCCAGATGAATATTTTAAAGGTGCACTTTCAATATGTGTTGATACAGCTTCAGCTAGTAGAGTAGCTGACCAAAGATTTAATTTAGCTGATTACGTTATTAAAATTGATCATCATATTCCGGTTGAAGATTATGGAGATTTTCAATATGTAGACACTACAAGAGCTGCAGCATCACAAATTATCTTAGAGTTTTATTTAAGATATAAAGACCAATTAAAGTTTAATATGAAAGCAGCCGAAGCTTTATATACAGGAATAGTAACAGATACAGGTAGATTTAAATATCGTTCGGTTACATCAGACACATTTAAAGCAGTCGCATTCTTAGTGGATTTTGGATTAGATTTTACACAAATATTAAGTAAATTGGATATTAAATCTGAAAACTTAATGAAACTACAAGGATATGTTTTACAAAATTTCCAAAAAACTCCAAATGGAGTTGCATATATCAAAATGAAACCTGAAATATTAGAAAAATTTGATGTATCATTGGAAGAAGGGACATCTTTAGTAAATGAATTATCTACACTAGATGATTGTCCTGTATGGATGTTGTTCGCTGAGTACGAAGAAAACTTTGTTAGGGGTAGATTAAGATCAAGAGAACCAGCAATTGACAAACTAGCAAATAAATATAATGGTGGAGGTCACAAATTAGCTTGCGGAGCCAATCTAGGCGATTGGGATACCGTTGAATTGCTGTTAAAAGATGCAGATGAATTAGTTAAAGAATATAAAAAAAGCAAGAATTGATTTTCTTGCTTGTTTTTTTTATTTCATTTGATATAATAAGAGCGGTTTTTTACTGTGTAAAATATGTTCAAGAACAAAGGAGAAATTTATGCAGCTGATATTTTTATCTTGGATAGAAAATGAGTGGGTACAACGAGTATTTTCAATTGTTGGTGGATTAGGTATTTTCTTATATGGAATTAACTTGATGAGTAACTCTTTAAAGAAAATTGCGGGTTCAAGATTAAAATTATTTCTAGAAAAGACAACTAACACACCTTTAAAAGGTATTTTTGTGGGTATATTCATTACCGCAATCATTCAGTCATCTTCAGCTACAAGTGCTTTAGTTGTTGGGCTTGTCAGAGCGGGGTTAATGACATTACCTCAAGCTGTCGGAGTTATTTTTGGTGCTAATATTGGTACTACAGTAACGTCATTATTGATATCAACTAATATTGATGAATTTGCAATGCCAATAATGTTTATTGGATCAGGACTAATTTTCTTTGTTAACAATAAGAAAATTAATGATTATGGTAGAGCTATTTTAGGTTTTGGTATGTTGTTCTTTGGATTGGAAACAATGGGAGGAGCATTAAAAGAACTTAAAGACTTACCTGTTTTTATTGATATGTTACATAGTGTTGGAGAGACACCTATATTAGGAGTTTTAACTGGAGCATTTACAACAGCTATCATTCAATCATCATCTGCTACAGTTGGTATTCTTCAGTCAATGTTTGAAACTGGAGTAGTTCCTATAGCAGGAGCGATAGCAATTGTGTTAGGTAGTAATATTGGTACTACCGTGACATCAATTATTGCATCCATTGGAGGATCAGCTGCAGCTAGACGAACGGCATTAGTTCATGTTTTATTTAATATCATTGGTTCTGTTGTTTTCTTGATATTATTAAAACCTTATACATCATTTATTGATTGGGCTGCTAGCAGTATAATTGGAACCGAATTAGTTGATGGAGTTCCTAAATATTTAGCTAGTAAATTTACGATTTCATTAGCTCATATGGGATTTAACTTTATGGCTGTTTTCATTTTTTATTTCTTTGTAAAACAAATGGTTTGGCTTGTTACAAAGATGATTCCAAGCAAATCAGAAATAGAAATCGATGATATCGTTCTTGATAAAAACTTATTAAAAGGTTCTCCTGAATTAGCATTAGAAAATGCCAAATTAGCAATTACTAATATGGGTAATGTTGCTAGGGGGATGCTTGAATTCACCTATAATTATTCTCAAAAATTAGATAATAAAGAACTTGAAATGGCTAATCAATGTGAAGAAATGTTAGATACAATGGAAGAGAAAATTCAAAATTATTTAGTTGCCTTAGGTGGGCAAGACTTAACAGATAAACAAAGTCAGATGGTCGCTAAAAATATGGATACAGTAGCTGATATTGAAAGAATTGGAGACCACTTAGATAACCTTTTAGAATTCTTTGAAATAAGATATGATAAAAAAATGATTATGCATAAAGAATCAAAAAAGGAATTAGATGAATTATACAAATTAATCAGATTATCAATTGATCAATCATTAAACGCCTTTATTAATATGGATAAAGAATTAGCTTTAGAAGTTAATGAAAGAGAAGATAAAATAGATAACCTAGTTAAAAAATATCGTAAGAATCACATAAATAGATTAAATGACAAAACAAATGAAGAAAATGAAGCGGGATTCTATGTTGATATATTATCTAATATAGAAAGAATTGGAGACCATTGTAATAATATGGCTTTAAATGTATTATCGGATAGTTTTTCGCACCCTGATGAATACAATTAAAAAACTTCATAAAAGATTTAAAAAAAGATACTTGTATTATTTTTAACTTTAATATATAATATGTAAAGCATAAACGCAGACAATTAAAAATATAGCCAATATTTTGGAAAAACAGAATGGATGGTACTAATGACAGATAGAAAAAACATGTCAATTATGGAACTTGCACACAAGATTCTATTTGACAACGAAAAAGCTATGACTTTCACTGAACTATATGATATTATTTGTAAAGAGAAAGAAATATCTGATGAAGAAAAAATAGAAATGATATCACAAGTTTATACTGATTTCATTACTTCAGCCAAATTTATATATGTTGGTGATGATGAATGGGACATCAAAGGTAGACAAACAATAGACTTATGGGATAAAGATGGAGCTTATTATGATGAGTATCCAGATTATGAAGAAGAATTAAGTTTGTTTGACGAAAAAGAAGATGATGAATATTCTATTCCTGAAACTGATGAAGACGAAGAAGAAGACGAAGATGAAAGTCAATATGAAGATGACTTTGATGAAGATGATATTGAAGATGAAGATGATTCAGAATACGATGCATTCATTGAAGACGAAGAAGATTATATTGAAGACGAAGAAGATTTAAATTTCGATGACGAAATAGAAGAAGACGAAGAATTCCAAGAAGAATTTGAAGAGGAAGAAGAGGAAGAGGAATTTAACGACGAAGAATACAACGAATACATGGATGATTACGAAGAAATGTATGAAGATTAATATTGCAAATAGATTAAATATTTGTTATAATCATTAAGAGCCACTAAAGGGTTCTCCAAACGGGGAACTCTTTTTATTTTTTTTGGAGGGAAATGTGAAAAATACAAAATTTATATTTGTAACAGGAGGAGTTGTATCAAGTTTAGGAAAAGGTATAGCTGCTGCTTCATTAGGAAGATTGTTAAAAAATAAAGGATTCAAAGTTTTTATGTTAAAACTTGATCCATATATAAATGTAGATCCAGGAACAATGTCTCCATATCAACATGGAGAAGTTTTTGTTACCGATGATGGAGGGGAAACAGATTTAGATTTGGGACATTATGAAAGATTTATTGATGAAAACCTTTCAAGAAACTCTTCAATTACTACTGGTAAAATTTATCAATCAGTAATTGACAAAGAGAGAAGGGGAGACTACTTAGGCGCAACTGTTCAAGTAATTCCTCACATAACAAATGAAATAAAACTAAGGCTTAAAAATATCGCTGAAGAATCTGATTGCGATGTTTTAATTACAGAGATAGGTGGTACAGTAGGCGATATTGAATCTCTACCTTTTTTAGAATCTATTCGACAAATGAGAAGAGATTTAGGATATAAAAATACAATGTATATTCATAATACATTAATGCCATATTTAGAAACTACAGGTGAGTTAAAAACAAAACCTACACAACATAGCGTGAAAGAATTAAGATCTTTAGGAATTACTCCAGATGTTGTTATACTAAGAACTCATAAAAACATTAATAATGCAATTAGAGAAAAAGTTGCACTTTTCTGTGATGTTCAAAAAGAAGCTGTTATTGAATGTAAAGATGTTGAAGTTCTATATGAAGTAATGGTCAACTTAAAAAGAGAAAATCTTGATGATTTAGTATGTTCACACTTAGATTTACCAAATTCAGAAAGTGATATATCAGTATTTGAAAACTTAATTGAAAAAATTAAGACTTTAAGTAGTTCAATAAAAATTGGATTAGTTGGAAAATATGTATCATTACACGATGCGTATCTATCGGTTACAGAAGCATTAAAACACGCAGGATACGATGAAGGCGTTGATATAAAAATCAAGTGGATAAACTCAGGGCTGGTTAATGATAATAACGTTAAAGAATACCTTGATGATTGTGATGGAGTATTAGTTCCCGGTGGATTCGGTAATAGAGGCATTGATGGTAAAATATCAGCTATTAAATATGCTAGAGAAAATAAAAAACCATTCTTAGGCTTGTGTTTAGGAATGCAATTATCAGTTATTGAATTTGCAAGAAATGTATGTGGATTAGAATATGCAAACTCTACCGAATTTGAAAAAGATACTATCTATAACGTAATAGACTTTCTTGATGATCAGTATCATGGAATTGATATGGGAGGAACGTTAAGGTTAGGGTTATATAATTGTAATCTTATAGAGGGAACACTTGCAAAAGAGGCATATGGGAAAGAAAGAATCCAAGAAAGACATCGCCATAGATATGAGTTTAATAATAAATTCAAAAAGATTTTTGAAGATAATGGAATGATTTTTTCTGGAATTAACCCAGAAAAAAATTTATGTGAAATAGTAGAAATCAAAGAACACCCATTTTTTGTTGCAACTCAATTTCATCCTGAATTTCTATCTAGACCAGATAAACCGCATCCATTGTTTAAAAAATATATAGAAAAAATTAATAAAAATAAAATAAAATAACATTTTGAATGTTATTTTTTTAATTTGGTATTGTGTAACGCACAGTACCGTGTTATAATGGTCATAAGGAGGGTTATATGAATTCACAATTTAAAAAAGGAATTATAGAACTTTGTGTTCTAAAGGAACTTGTTCCTGAAGATATGTATGGATATATGATAATTAATAAATTATCTGAACATCTAAATGTAAATGATAATACAATATATCCGATTTTGAGAAGATTAACTAAGGAAGGATATTTCACTACATATTTAAAAGAATCGAGTTCAGGAGCGCCTAGAAAGTACTATCACATCACAAAAAAAGGGTTTGAGTATTACCTTAAATTAAGAGATGAATGGGATCAATTTATAGGCGGAGTATATGATATATTAAACAAAGGGGGAAAAACAAATGAAGAAATTCTTGAAAAATTTAGAAGAAGAATTGAAAAAGAAGAATATTAATGATGAAGAAATAGAAGAAATACTTGCTGATCATCAAGAAATGATAGAGTCAGCAATAAATGAGGGGTTAACAGATGAAGAGTTAGAAGCAAAATTTGGTAATCCAGAACAAGTCGCTGAAGAATTATCACAATTTACTGATAAGGAAGGCGAAAAGGTCGAAAAAGAAAACGACAATAAAATTTTTAATGGTGTAAGTGATAATTATGAAATTGAAATTGGATTATTATCTGAAGATATCGATATAAAAATTCACGACAAAGAAGAAATAGTAATTAAGCCAATAGGCATTAATGATATTGAAAAATACACAATAGAATTTAATAATAATAAATTACTATTAAAAGCACCTAAAAGAAATGAAATAGTAATTTTTAGAACTAGAAATAGAAAATTTAAATTATATCTTCCTGTAAAATATAGAATTAGTTATTTTAAAACCAAAAGCATTAATGGAGATGTTCATATCGAAAACATTAAAGTTACTGAATTTGAAATAGGAACTAATAACGGGGATATGGAACTTAAAGATTTAGAATTATCTAAATTTAAAGCATCTGTTATTAATGGTGATATTGATATTGAAAATGTTAAGTGTGATGAATTTCATGCTTCTATGATTAGTGGTGATGCAGAAGTTAAAAACTTAGTTTGCAAAAACGATATATATATTAATACTGTATCAGGAGATATTGATATCGTTGATTCATCTTGCAAAGAAGCTGTATTAAAAACAGTTTCAGGAGATTTAGAAGGAAAAGAATTCTATCCAGAAGCACTATCGCTAAGTTCGGTTTCAGGAGATATTACAATAAAAAACAAAGATAAAAACAAACCAATTGAAATTAAAAGAAAAAAAAGTGTATCAGGTGATGTTGAAATTAAAATTGGTTAATAGCTAAATATTTAGTGTATAATAAATACTAGAGGTGATAAAATGCAATCTGAAAAGAAGTTTAGAGAAATATCTAGAAAAATTGATGCATATGAATATGTACTAACAATTATAGGTTGGGATTCATCAACCGAAGCTCCGAGAAAATCATTTAGAAGAAGAGCTGAAATGTTAGGTGTTATTACAAGAGAGTTATATGCTTTGGGAGTATCAAAAGAATATCAAGATGTAGTAAACGATTTATATTCAAGATTAGATACATTAAACGATCATTTACAGCGAGAAATTAAAAAGGCAAATAAAGAACTTAGGAGAATTCGAAGCATTCCAGAAGATGAATTTGTTGAATATAATAAATTATTACAATTATCTCAGCAAGCATGGGAAGATGCTAAGAAAAACAATGATTATGAATTTTTCAAAGGGAATTTAGAAAGAATTATTGATTATAATAAAAAATTTGCTTTATACTTTGAACCAGAGAAAGATCCATATGATACATTGTTAGATAGATTTGAAGAAGGCATGAGCACAAAAGAATATGATGAATTCTTTAATTACTTAAAGAAAGAATTAGTTCCTTTTGTTAGAAGCGTGCTTGAAGTAACAAATAATAAATACGATAAATTTATAAATGATTCATTTGACCCTAAAAAACAAGAAGAATTTTGTAATTATCTAATTGATGTATTTAAATTTGATCGTGATCGTGGTTTAATGAAAAAATCTGTTCATCCATTCACTTGGAATACTTCACCAGAAGATGTTAGATTTACAACAAGATATTTAGAAAACTATGTATTTTCAAGTATATTCGCAGCTATTCACGAATTAGGACACGCAACTTATGAACAACAAATTTCAACTGATTTAGATGGAACACTATTAACGGGTGGAACATCAATGGGAATACATGAATCACAATCTAGATTTTATGAAAACACAATCGGTAGAAGTTTAGAGTTTTGGGAAACTCATCTAGAGAAATTTAAATCTTATTTTCCAGAACAAACAAAAGACATAGAAGCGATTGATATGTTCAAAGCAGTAAATAAAGTTGAAGCTTCTCTTATAAGAGTTGAAGCTGATGAGTTGACATATCCAATGCATATTATGTTAAGATACGATATTGAAAGAAAACTAATGAGTGGCGAAGTCACTGTTGATGAGTTACCAAAACTATGGAATGACTTAATGGAAGAATATCTTGGTATAAGACCAAAAACAGATAGTGATGGTGTTTTACAAGATGTACACTGGAGTGGAGGTATGATTGGATATTTTCCAACTTACGCTTTAGGTTCAGCTTATTCAGCTCAGTTTTATTATGCAATGAAAAAAGACCTAGATTTAGAGCAATTAATAAAAGACAACGATATATCTAAGGTTAATGAGTGGTTAAAAGAAAAAATCCATAAATATGGTTCTAGTAAAACTCCAAAAGAGTTATTGCTAGAAGTAACTAAAGAAGAATTTAACGCTAAATATTATGTGAAATATTTAATTGAAAAATACTCAAAAATATATTTCTAAAAAATATAAATGAAGCGACTAACAATTAGTCGCTTCTTTATTCTTTTAAAAACGAACATATTATGGTAGAATTTATATAGTATTAATTAGGAGGAAATCAATGTTATTAGAAAAAAAATTGATTGAACAATTATTGGATGCTGGTTTATCAAGAGGCGCAGATTTTGCTGAAGTTTTCATCGAAGATACGGCTTCAACAGTTCTTCAATCACTGTCAGGAAGACTAGAAAAAGTTAATAGCACTAAATCTTTTGGAGTAGGAATTCGTTTAGCAAAAGAATTTAATATTGTATACGGATATACTAACAGCAAAAATCCTGAAGATTTATTAAAATTAGCTAACGATTTATCAAAATCTTTTAATGGAGATAAATCAATCGAAAGAACACCTTTGAACGAATTAGAAGTTGGAAAAAGACATAAAGCTAAAGTATTACCTAGCGACGTATCGCTAGAAGATAAAGTAGCTATTATGAAAAAAGCTTATAAAGCTGCAGATGAATATGACGAAGCAATTAAGCAAGTGATTGTATATTTGCTTGATACCGAACAAAATGTTTTAATAGCTAATTCTGAAGGAAGATTTGTTTCAGACAAGAGAGTTCGAGTAAGATGTGGAATTAATGCTGTAGCTGCTAAAGAAGGTGTAATGCAAACAGGCCATGAAGGACCAGGCTCTGGAAAAGGGTATGAATATCTATTAGAAGAAATAAATGTTGAAGATTATGCTAAAGAAGCCGCTAGAACAGCAGTAACAATGTTAAATGCTGAAGAATGTCCAAGTGGAGTTATGTCTGTTGTTATGCATAATGGATTTGGTGGAGTTATCTTCCACGAAGCTTGTGGACACCCATTAGAAGCAACTGCAGTAGCTAAAAATGCATCAGTGTTTAATGGAAAAATGGATAAAAAAGTTGCATCAGATGTAGTAACTGCAATCGATGATGGAACAATAGAAAACGCATGGGGATCAGCAAACTTTGATGATGAAGGATATCCTCAACAAAGACGAGTATTAATCAAAGATGGTATTTTAAAATCATATATGATTGATAAATTAAATGGAAGAAGAATGAATGCAGAAGCAACGGGATCTTCAAGAAGGCAAAGCTATAAATTTGCACCTACATCAAGAATGAGTAATACTTATATTGATAATGGAAAATCTACTTTTGATGAAATTATCGCAGATACAAAATATGGTTTATTTGCAAAAAAACTTGGTGGCGGATCAGTTAATCCAGGTAATGGAGACTTTAATTTCGCAGTAAGTGAAGGGTATATCATCAGAGATGGTAAAATTGCTGAACCAGTACGAGGAGCATCATTAGTTGGTAATGGAGGAAACATCCTTACTAAAATTGATATGGTTGCCAACAATCTATTAAGAGCTAGAGGAATGTGTGGATCTGTTTCAGGATCAATTCCCGCCGATGTAGGACAACCAACACTAAGAGTAACTGATATTACTGTTGGTGGAAAGAGAGGTGCTTAAAATGATGAATATAGATAAATTATTTAAAGTAGCTAAAGAAAAAGGTGTAACTGATATTCAAGTGTACCAATCAAATTCAAATAATTTAAGTATCAATATATACAAGGGTGATGTAGAAAAATATGAAATAGCTGAAAGCTCTAGTTTAGTGATTAAAGGTATTTATAACAATAAAATGGGTACTTATAGAACCGAAGTATTTGAAGATAGTTTAATCGATGAAATCGTAGATACAATTATTGCAAGTGCAAAAGTAATTGATTCATTAGATGATGCAATTATTTATGCTGGCGATGAAAAATATGAAGAAGTTGAAGGATTATATAATCAAAAACTTACTGATTTAGATGTTGCTAAAAAGATTGAATTAGCTAAAAAATTAGATAAGAAATTTTATGAAGCAGATTCAAAAGTAAAACATGTTGAAGCTTCTTATAGCGAAAGAACCAACAGTGTTTTATTAAAAAATTCAAAAGGGCTGGAACTAAATAACAAAGCAAATGCTAGTTATATTGTTGGTGAAGTTATAGTAAATGATGGAGAAGATCAAAGAACTGGATTCGATGTTCAAATAACAAATGATTTTAACGATTATGATGTTGATAAATTCGTAGATGAAATAGTTGAAGACGCTTTAGCATCCTTAGGTGCTAAACCAGTTCCAAGTAAAAACTATCCTATCGTATTTAGTAGTTTAGCTTTTGCAACATTATTTTCAGCTTTTCAAGGAATTTTTTCAGCACAATCAGTCCAAAAAGGGTTATCTTTACTAAAAGGTAAATTAGAAACCGAAATTGGATCAAGTTTAGTTAATGTAGTAGATGATCCATTCATGAAGAAAAGTTCTAGCAGTAGATCTTTCGATGATGAAGGAGTAGCTACAAAACATAAATATCTTATTAAAGATGGTGTTTTAAAAACATTTTTACATGATTTAGTAACCGCTAAAAAAGATGGTGTTGAATCAACAGGTAACTCTTTTGGTGGAGGTATTTCGCCTGTAAACTTAAAAGTTGAAGCAGGAGACGCAACACTAGAAGAAATGTTTAATTCAATGGATTCAGGATTATATATTACTAATGTTCAAGGAGCGCACGCTGGTGCTAATCCAGTCAGTGGAGATTTTTCTCTTCAAGCCGCTGGATATCTAATTGAAAAAGGTAAAAAAAGTCAACCTGTAGCTTTAATTACTGTTGCTGGTAATTTTATTGAAATGCTTAAAAATGTTGAAACTGTAGGTAGTAAACTTAAAATGACTTATTATGGAATTACTTGCCCAGCTATTAAAGTTAAATCAATGCCTGTTTCAGGAAAATAGAATAATATTAAGAGTTCATTTGAAATGAACTCTTTTTTTCTTGCTTAAATAGTAAATAAAAATATTTATGTTAAAATAATAATAGAACTTTTAAGGAGAACGGTATGGAAAACAATAAAAATCTTATAAATATCAGTAAAAAAAGTTTTATCAGTGTGTTAATTATTTTATTTTCTTTAATGATAGCGGCTTATGTATTAACATATATAATTCCAAGCGGAACTTATACAAGAATTGATGGAGAGATAATCGCTGGGACATTCACTTATGTTAGCGGAGATAAACTACCAATATATAAAATAATAACAGCTCCATTTGAAATATTTGCAAGTAGCGATGGAATCACAGTCATAATGATAATTTTATTTTTATTTGTTTTAGGTGGATTTTTCCAAGTGATGGATAAAACTCATGGGATTAAAGTAATTATTAAAAAATTAATTATTAGATATAAAGAAAAAAAATATATATTAATAAGATTGATAGTGCTTATTTTTATGGTTTTTGGTGCTTTTTTTGGAGTTTTTGAGGAGTCGGTCGCGTTATTGCCAATAATTATTTTGTTATCTTTATCATTAGGATTTGACACATTACTTGCTTTGGGCATGACGTTATTAGCTGCTGGTTTCGGCTTTGCTAGTGCAATTACAAATCCATTTTCTGTAGGTATTGCTTCAGAAATTGCAGGAATAAATATCTTATCAGGAGTATGGTTAAGAATCATTGTATTTGTAATTATGTATTTTATTGTTTCATCATTCTTAGTTATGTATGCTAAGAAAATCGAAAAGGATCCTAAGAAATCATTAACGTATGAAGATGATTTATTAAAATCAAGAAATTTTGAAGTCGATTCAGAAGTTAAAGTTGATCATGAAAATCAAATATTTAAAGTGTACACAATTGTATTTTTAATATTAATTATTGTCATTGTTGGAGCTTCAATACTAGAAGTATCTCAGATTATATCTATACCTACGATTCCTTTAATGGCAGCAACCTTCTTATTTGGCGGAATTATTTCGGGGTATATTGTTACTAAAGACATTAAATTTGTTTTAAAAACATTTTTAAAAGGATCTTTAAGTGTGTTGCCTGCAGTTGTATTGATTATGCTAGCAACCTCTGTTAAATTAATTATTTCTGAAGGAAATATAATGGATACAATTTTATACTCCTTAGAAACATTCTTTATAGACAAGCCAGCTATTTTAGGAGTAATTGGAATATTTTTTATGATACTATTTATTCAGTTTTTTATAGGTTCAGCTTCGGCGAAAGCGTTCTTGATAATGCCAATACTAATTCCTTTAGTTTCTCTGATAGGAATTACAAAAGAATTATCAATTTTGGCTTTTATATTTGGTGATGGATATACTAATGTTATATTCCCTACTAACGGGGTTTTATTGATAGGATTAAGTATTGCTAATGTTAGTTATGGTAAGTGGTTTAAATGGACATATAAGCTTCAAATATTGACGTTGTTACTTACTTTAGGGTTATTAATATTTGCTTTTTATATAGGGTACTAAATATAAGCATTTATCCTTTACTTTTAAATTAGATAAATGTATAATTATAGAGGAAAAGAAATAAGGAGGTTTAACTATATGGGATTAGTTAACGCAAAAGGAATGCTTGATAAAGCATATGCAAACGGATATGCAGTTGGGCAATTCAATATTAACAACTTAGAATGGACAAAAGCAATATTAATGACAGCAGAAGAACAAAAATCACCAGTTATTTTAGGTGTTTCTGAAGGTGCTGCTAGATATATGACAGGATTTAAAGTAGTAGCTGATATGGTAAAAGCTATGATAGAAACTTTAAATATCACAGTTCCTGTAGCTATTCATTTAGATCATGGTACTTATGAAGGTTCTAAAAAAGCTATTGAAGCTGGTTTCTCTTCAATTATGTTTGATGGATCTCATTATCCAATTGATGAAAATATTAGAATGACAAAAGAATTAGTTGCTCAATGTAAAGAATTAGGGATCTCATTAGAAGCTGAAGTTGGAGCTATTGGTGGAGAAGAAGACGGTGTAATTGGTGGTGGAGAAGTTGCTGACCCTCAAGAATGCAAAATGATTAATGATTTAGGTGTTGATTTTTTAGCTGCCGGTATCGGAAATATCCATGGTAAATATCCTGAAAATTGGACTGGATTAAACTTTGAGGTTTTAAATGCAGTTAATGAAATTACAGGAGATACTCCATTGGTGCTTCATGGTGGAACAGGCATTCCAAGTGATATGATTAAAAAAGCAATATCTATGGGCGTATCAAAAATCAACGTCAACACTGAATGTCAACTAGTGTTCACAGCTGCAGTAAGAAAATATTTTGAAGCAGGAAAAGATTTAGTAGGTAAGGGATTCGACCCTAGAAAAGTTTTATTACCTGGAACACAAGCAATCATGGAATCTGTAAAAGAAAAAATGGAATTATTTGGTTCTATAAATAAAGCATAATCACAAAAAAACCACATTAAAATTGTGGTTTTTATTTTCTTATATTGTATAATAATATAAGAGGTATCATATGAATGAATTAATTAAAGAATATAAATCTTGGATAAAAGAAAACCAAAACTTTATAGTTCATCTAAAAAACCACGATTCAGCATTGTATACTAGATTCATGCCAGTATATGAAGTGTTAAACTATTTGCATGAAGAATATTTAGGTAATCAAGACGAGTTTACAGATGAGTTATTCAAAATTTTTCAAGTGGGATTTGAGTTCATTTATTCCCAGATTTTTACATGTAAAATATATTTAGAAAAAACTTTTAATAACGATTTTCATCAATTTATTGAATATGATAAAGTAATAGGTTATTTATTATATGTTGAAGATTTAAGATATGAGTTAAAAGAACACAACAAAGATGTTGATGAAAATATAATAAATAATTTAGTAAAATTTTTAGAAGATTTAATGATGAATAAAGAAGAGATACCTGAGGCTTTAAACCTCTATGTTGATGCTGAAATTCACAAGGTTATTGATGAGTCAATAGACTTTAATAGCATTATAGATATATTTGTGGAAATCGCTGAAACGCTAGGTATTGATTTATATTATGAAACTGATTATTTAGTAGGAAAGGATATTTAAAATGAATAAGAAACAGTATAGATTATATTTAATTGTGTTGGGAGTTTTAACATCTGCAGTAATAGCAACAAATGCTATATATGAATATATGGATTGGATATATGTTTTTGTTGTTGTATCAATTTTCTATGTATACATAAGATATAGAATGTCTAGTCCGTTACAAAAATTTGCAAATAAATTTAATATGTTAGTAGACTATGATTTAGATGTAGAAGAAGCGTTAAGATTAGCTGAAGAACAATATGAAAATGCACCAAATAAAACATTAGCTGCTTTAGTACAGATTTATGTAGGAATGGGACTATATTACAATGGTCGATATAGAGATTCAATTAACATGTTGAATGAAATTAACTTTTCTAAAGTAAATAAACTATACCATGTATTAGTATATGCTTTTACCGGATATGCGGCTTTTGAAATTGGAGATTTAGAAACCTTAGAAAATTGTATTAGTAATGTTGATAGCTTAAAACACCAAGTAAATAAAAAGTACATTCCATTTGTGATTAGTTATTATGAAATACTAGTAGCGATAAAAAATATTAATGATGATCCTGAAAGATATAAAGAAATTATCGAAAGAAATTTCTCTAGAGAAGATGGATACATTTCTACAAAATTAATATATAACTATAGAATGGCTCATTACTATAAAGTAACGAACAATATTGAAGAAATGGATATTTGTTTAGCTAAAGTAATTGCTAATGGTAAGAATCACCATACAGCTGTATCTGCAAGAAATTTGTTCCAAAACACATGTAAGGTAGAAGACTATGTATTCCCTGAACCAGGTTCTGATGAAGAAGATAATAACTATGAAGATAAACTTGAACCTGAACAAATTGAAACAATTGACGAAGTAGAAGTTATTGAAGAACCAGTCAAAGAGGAAGAACCAGAAACTGTTGAAGTCGAAGAAAAACCACTTATTGACTTATCAACAAGAAGTGTTTCTGAACTAAAAGAGTTATGCAAACAAAATGGATTAACTGGTTACTCTAAAATGAAAAAAGCTGAATTAATCGATTTATTACAGAAAGAATTGTTCTAGATATTATACAAAATAAAAAGGCTTGTGCATCAGCACAGGCCTATTTTTTAGTTCTCATTGAAGGAAATAATAATACATCTCTTATTGAATGTGAGTCAGTTAGTAACATAACTAATCTATCAATTCCAATACCAATCCCACCAGTAGGTGGCATTCCATATTCTAAAGCTTCTACAAAGTCTAAATCCATATCATTTGCTTCTTCATTACCTAAAGCTTTTTCTTTTAATTGATTTTCAAATCTTTGAAGTTGATCAATTGGGTCATTAAGTTCCGTATATGCATTTGCATATTCGTGTTTATCAATAAACAATTCAAACCTTTGGGTAAATCTTGGATCGTTAGGGTCTTTTTTGGTTAATGGAGAAATTTCAATTGGGTGCCCATATACAAATGTAGGTTGAATTAAATCTTCTTCACAAAAAGCTTCAAAAAATAAATTGATTATATGTCCTACCCCATATAAATGTGGTTCAACATTTAAATTATTTTGTTCAGCTAATTTTTTTGCTTCTTCAAAGTCACTGATTTTAAAGAAATCTATTCCAGTTTTTTCTTTTACTAAATCAACCATATGGACTTTACGCCAACCCTTAGTTAAATCAATAACTTTTCCATCATAATTGATTTTTGTTGTTCCATGAATTTGTTGAGCTAATGTTGAAATTAAATTTTCACTTAGATCCATCATGCCTTGCAAATCTGAATAAGCTAAATATAATTCTATCGTAGTAAATTCAGGATTGTGAGTTCTATCAATACCTTCATTTCTAAATAATCTACCTATTTCATATACACAATCAAACCCACCAACAATTAACCTTTTTAAATGCAACTCGGTTGCAATTCTTAAGTAGAAAGGCATATCAAGAGTATTGTGATGTGTTATAAATGGTCTAGCGTTAGCTCCACCTAAATCAGGTTGTAAAACGGGAGTTTCAACTTCTAAATATCCTAAGTCATCTAAATATCTTCTCATCAAAGAAATAATCTTTGATCTCATTACAAAAGTATTTCTTACATCTTCATTCATAATCAAATCAACATATCTTCTTCTGTATCTCTCTTCTTTATCAACTAAACCATGATATTTTTCTGGTAGTGGTCTTAAAGCTTTTACTAAATGTTTAAAAGATTCAACTCTAATTGATAACTCACCAGAGTTAGTAATCATAGCTGTTCCAGAAACACCAATGATATCACCGATATCTCCTTTTTTAAAGATTTCATAGCTTTCTTCTCCTATAACATCCATACGAACATAAAGTTGTACTAAACCATACTGATCTTGAATATGAACAAAACCAGCTTTACCTTTAACTCTTCTAGACATAACTCTACCAGCAATTTTTACAATTGGTTTATTTTCTAAGTCATGAAGTTGTTCTTT
>CAZZPD010000013.1:0-25566 GCA_964655885.1 uncultured Candidatus Izemoplasmatales bacterium
CAGCTATTTATGGAATGGTTTCAGTTTTAAACTAAAAAAAACAAAAGGATGCGACTGCATCCTTTTTTTTTACTCAGAAATTAATAATTCTTTTGCTGATTCAAGACTGGATTTAGTAACTGGCCCAGCACTGATCATTTTAGCAATTTCAGTAATTCTGTTTTCATAATCTAAATAAGTAACTTTAGTTTTAGTTTTATCTTTCTCAATATATTTGGTTACTGCAATATGATGTGTGCCTGTCGCTACAACTTGTGGGATATGTGTAATTGATATAACTTGGCTAATTTGAGAGATTTCTCTTATTTTATTGGCAATCTGTTTTGCAATATATCCACTGATTCCTGTATCAATTTCATCAAAGATAATTGTACTAATTTTATTGCTTCTAACAAAGATTGATTTAAAAGCTAACATAACTCTTGACATCTCTCCACCTGAAGCAGTTTTTGATAACTGTTTTAAAGGCTCGCCAATATTGGTTGATATATAAAAATCAATTGTATCTATTCCATCAGATTTAAAGAAGGAAGTATCAAATTCATCATTTGGTAATTCTTCAGAAAATCTAATTTCAAAATCAGCATTTAAAATAACTAAATCATTAAGGGTTTCTTTGATTTCCTTAGTGATTTTTTTTGCGATATCTTTTCTAAATTGTCTTAATCTATTGGCTGTATCAGATAATTTATTAAAACCAACTAATAATTCTTGATGGATACTAGAAATATATTCATCATAATTATCAACTTTTTCTACTTCATTTTCTAGGTATTTTCTGTATTCAATTAATTCATTAACTGATTTATTATATTTTCTTTTTAATCTATCAATCAGATTACTTCTATCAATTAAATCGTCATAATCATTTTGATTGTAATCAAGATGATGAAGTTTTTCATTTAAAACTTGTTGAATGTCTTCAAATTCATAATAGATATCATTTAATCTCTTAGTAATTTCTTTAAAATCACTTGAAGTATCCTCAATTGTTTCTATATCAGACTTTAATTCATAAATATTATCTAATACTCTTTCTTCATTGGTAACAGTATTAAATTTTTCTAGTACGTTATTAATCTTATCTATATTTTCTAATAAACTAATCTGCTCAGCTAATCTTTCGTCTTCATTTTCAGACAAATCTAATTCAGTTAGTTCTTTTAACTGAAAATTATATAAATCAAGTTGTTTTAATGTATTTTCTTTTTCCTTTAACGCTTTAATATATTTAGAATACAATTGTTTATATGTTTCTAAATCATTTGTATAGTCTAATAAATAACTACTAACTTTTTCTTTTCGATAATTATCAATTAAAACTAGATAGTTATCGGGATTAATTAGTCTATTAGTATCAAATTGAGAATGAATATCAGCAAGATGAATCGCTAGATCTTTCAAAACTTTTAGGGAAGAGATTTGATTATTAATTTTAACGATATTCTTATTGTCTTGATTAATAGTTCTTTCAATAACAATATCTTGATCATAATCAATCTCATATTTTTTTAATATGTTTTTAATATTAGAGTTATCTAAAACAAAAGTCCCTATAACAGTAGCTTTTGACTTATTAGATGCAATCATATCTTTTGAAGCTCTATCTCCTAACAATAAAGAAATAGCATCAACAATGATGCTTTTTCCAGCTCCTGTTTCTCCAGTAAGTACAGTCATACCTTCAAAGAAATCTAAAGATAAATCTTCAATTATTGCGTAATTTGATACTTGTAATGTCTTAAGCAATGTTTTCCCTCTATTTTAATATTGTTTTTATAATTGACTCTGTATCTAATCCATATTGTTTATAGATTTGTTTCACACTTCCTTGTTCGATAAACTCGTCAGGTAATCCTAAAATATGAAAGTTTTTAATTGTATAATTTTTGTCTGTTGCATATTCTAATAAACTTGATCCTAATCCACTTAATTTAGTTACGTCTTCTAAGACATAGGTTGGTAGTTCAGAGTTAAATATCTCATCTACTACTTTTGTATCAAAAGGTTTTATAAATAAGGCATTATAGATATTGATTGGTAATTCATTCGTTTTAATATGATCATATAATCTCTTGAAATTATCACCATAAGCAATTAAGTTTGCTTCTCCGTTGTTTAGATATTTATTCCACGTTGGTTTTGTAATTGGTGTTAGATTGTCTAAAGATTGAATTAAACTTGTCCCTCTTGAATACCTGATTGCTACACTATGTTTAGCTTGATAAAAGGCATAATCTAATAACATCTTTGCTTCTCGATAATTTGAAGGTTGAACGATTTCAATATTAGGAATATGTCTTAAATAGGCAATATCATAAATTCCTTGATGGGTTTCTCCATCACTACCTACTAAACCAGCTCGATCAATTCCTATTACTATTTTTAAGTCTTGTCTAGCTAAATCATGTGATACTTGGTCATATGCGCGTTGCAAGAATGATGAATAAATTGGAATGTAAACCATCATATCATTTAAAGCTAAGCTAGCTGAGAAACATACAGCGAAAGATTCGCAAATGCCAACATCAATAATATTCTTTGGATATTTTTTTTGGAATTTAACTAAATCAGATCCATAAATCATTGCAGGAACTATAACTCTAAAATTATCGTGTTTTTTTGCATATGATTCTATGTGTCTACTAAAAATCCTACTCCAAGTAATTAATTTTCCGTTATTTTTATCAGTAATTTTTCCTGTTTCAATATCAAAAGTAGATACACCATGCCAAGTTCCAAGACTATCATTCTCAGCTGGTAGGTATCCTTTTCCCTTTTTTGTAACAACATGAATAACGATTGGTTTTCTTCTTTTTTTAGCGATATTTAAAAACTTTATTATAGATTTTATATCATGGCCATCAATTGGGCCGTAATATGAAAATCCTAATTCATCAAATAATGATATATTCCCCGCAAACCCTCTAATCATATTAGAAAGTCGAACTTTCCAATTGTAGATAAATTTAGGAGCTCTAGTTTTTGATGAAGCAGCTTTAACGTACATTTTACTTGATCTTAACTTATTTAACAATTTAGACATTCTTCCCACGTTTTTAGAAATACTCATTTCATTATCGTTCAAAATGATAATCGGTGCGATACCTTTATAATGTCCTAAATAGTTTAATGCTTCAAATGACAATCCAGAGTTTAATGATCCATCACCAACAACAGCGATTGTTTTGTTTTTTATTCCTTTTTCTAGGTTAGCTATCTCAAAACCTGCAACTGCACTTAAAGCAGTTGATGAATGTCCTGCCTCCCAAACATCATGAATTGATTCATTACGTTTTTGATATCCTGATAAGCCTTTGTATTTTCTTAATTTATCAAAATCAATAGCTCTACCAGTTAATATTTTATGAACATAACTTTGATGGCCTACATCAAATATGATTTTATCTTCTGGTGAATTAAAAACATGGTGTAAGGCAATTGTAAGTTCTACTACGCCTAGATTACTAGATAAATGTCCTCCAGTTTTTGATACTTTTTCAATGATAAAAGAACGAATTTCATTCGCTAATTCGTCTAATTCTTTGATTTGCATATTTTTAAGAAAACTAGGGTCTTTTATCTTTGTTAAGTCCATATGTACACCTATTTATTAAATGCTTCTAAATCACTTTCTGTTTTTAGATTGATAATTGTTTTTTCAGCTGATTTTAATTGTTCATGACATGCTTTAGCTAAAGCAATACCTTCTTGGTATAGTTTAACTGATTCATCTAGAGTATTGTCAGCTGTTTCTAATTGTTTTACTAGTTTTTCTAATTTATCCATTTTTTCTTCGAAAGTAAGTTCACTCATTTATTTCACAACCTTCTTATTGATTTTACAGTCTAAGAAACCATCATGAAAATCTACGGTTATCCCTTTAGACTCATTGATTTCTTTAATTGACTTTATGATTTGGTTCTCTTGTTTTGTAATTGTATATCCTTTTTTCATAATTGATAAAGGATTTACTAACTCTAATTTTTCAATTTGATTGTTAAATCGATTTTGACTTTGATTTAACAAGTTAGTTATTATTTGTGTTAATCTAATTTTGTAATTATTGATTGAATCATGATAAAACTCTATTTGTTTCGCTGGTTTATAAGCAACTAATTTATCTTCTAAGTAGATTAATTTCAATTTTCTTGTTTCTAAGATTTTTTCTGGGTTTTCTAAAATATTTGATTGTACTATCTTAGTGAAATTTCCTTTAGCTAGTTCATATGCATTGTTTAAAGCATTATTTAAACGTTCCATAGAATCGTTAATTGTGTCAATAAGTTCTACTTTATTAGGAACACAAATTTCAGCTGCGTGTGAAGGAGTTGAAGCTCTTACATCACTGACAAAGTCTACGATTGTAAAATCAGTTTCATGCCCTATAGCTGAAATGATAGGTATTTTAGAAGCATAGATACTTCTAGCTACGATTTCTTCATTAAATGCCCATAAATCTTCAATTGATCCTCCACCTCTGCCGACAATTAATACATCTACTAGGTTATCTCTATTAGCTTGATTAATTTGTTCAGAGATTGATTCTTTAGCATTAATTCCTTGTACAAGCGCAGGATACACAATAATTTTAGCTAGTGGGTATCTAATACTAATCACGTTGATTATATCTCTAATGGCTGCGCCGGTAGGGCTAGTGATTACCCCAATCGATTTTGGATATTTTGGTAAGGCTACTTTGTGGCTTTCAGAAAAAAGTCCAAGCTTTTCAAGTTTTTCTTTTAGCATTTCATAAGCTAAATATAAATCACCAACACCATCTTTATCCATTTTTTTAATGTATATCTGATATGTTCCATAAGGTTCATAGACAGAAATGTGTCCTTCAATGATAACTTGGTCACCATCATTAGGTTTAAAGGTTAAGCTTTTGGTGCTTGAGGCAAACATAACTGCTTGGATTTGAGAGTTGTCATCTTTTAATGTTAGGTACAAGTGTCCACGAGAATGATGCTTAAAATTGGAAATTTCTGCTCTTAATAGGACTTTTTGAAGGTTTGTATCATTATCAAACTTATATTTAAGATATCTATTTAAAGCAGTAACTGTTAAGTATTTTCTTTCCACTATTTTTCTAAGAACTTTCTGACATTATCAAGCAATTTGTTATTGAAACGTTTTGCTTGATCATCTTCTAAATTAGAGAGTTTCTTTGTTAGGTTGATAGCTTCATTTATTGAAATTTCTTTTGGTAATTTTGTATACGCCATTTCATATACTGCATTTCTAATGATTGCCAAATCAACTAAGTTAAGTCGATCGATTGTGTATCTAACTAGATTCTTTGTTATGATATCATCGATGGCTTGTAAATTTGAAAGAATCCCTTCATAACGTTCTAGGATTTCTTTGCCATAGTCACCAACTTCGAAACTTCCGTTCATAGAATTAATATAAAGTAAATCAATTACTTTTTCACGAAATTCTGTCCTTCTCAATTCACATCACCTTACTCTCAATTACATATATTTTATCATATATATATAAATATTAAAAGAAATTTAGATTTGAGAAATAATAAAAGCGAAGGTTTATCCTTCACTTTTTATATTTTTATATATTCTTTACATATACGATTGCTTCAAAAGGTCTTAATTTAAGGGTTTCACATAATTCTCTAGGTTCTAAATTACCATAGAAATATTTGTATTTTTCAATATTCATTTCCTTTAAATTCACAGTAATTTGATATTCTCTAAAGTTGCAAATCACTAAATATGCTTTATTAATACCCGTATTAATATAAATAAAATTGTCTTGGTTATCAATATCAATAAATTCCACATCTCCAAAGATAATATTTTCTTTGTCAGTTTTACGATTTCTTAGTAAAAATTTATATGTCTCTAAAATTGAATTATGTTTTGTTTCTTCTAATTGGACATTGATATCCGTATAATTAAAGTTTACTTTCATAAATGGTTCGACTTTAGAAAATCCGCTGTATATTTCGTTAGACCATTGCATTGGGCTTCTCGAATTATCTCTACATCTATCTCTTATAATCTGCATCGCTCTTTCATGTGTTGCACCTCTACTGATAAAATTATCATATTCAGTAAATACTTCGATATCTCTAAAATCTTCTAAATCTTGATATAAAACATTTGTCATTCCGATTTCTTCACCCTGATAGGTAATTGAAGTTCCAGGCATATGATATAAAGCAATTGCTAGCATCTTCGCTGATGTTTCACGATATATGGTATCATTTCCATAATGAGAAACAATTCTTGGATGGTCGTGATTATGCCAATAAATTAAATTCCACCCTTTGCCTTTTAGCATCTTAAACCAATGATTAAATGATTTTTTAACATCGGCAACTCTTAATTTCCCTTTACCCCATTTTCCTTGAGCTACAGGATCTGAGTCGCTGGTATCCGCCCATACATGACCAAAATGGATTAGCAAATTGAACTCATGCGAATCAAAACCAACATATTTTAATGCTTGTTCTTGTGTTGCTCCACCAGACTCTCCAATGGTAAGTAACTTATAAGGAATAAAGTATTCTTCAGCTAAATTTTGAATGTATTCATGATGTTTTGGTAAGGATGAAAAATTTTCATATCCAGGATACCCATCAGGAAAATCCCAGTTTTTTTCTAAATGATTCGCTGCGTCAACTCTAAATCCATCAACACCTAAATCAATCCAATATTTGATTACGTCTTTCATTGCCTGTCTTAAATCTGGATTTCGCCAGTTTAAATCAGGCATTTTCTTAGAGAAGATATGTAAATAATATTGATTGACTGCTTCAATATAATCCCAAGTAGGTCCACCAAACCAACTTAGCCATCTTGTAGGTCTCATTCTTTCTCCTAAATCATTATATTTAGGCTTTTGCCAAATATAATAATCATGGTACTTACTAAAATCTTTATGACTAGGATTACATGCTATTTTAAACCATTCGTTTTCATCAGAAGTATGATTTAATACTAAGTCCGTAATAACTTTCATTCCTAAATCATGAGCAGCATCAACCATTTCTTTAAATTCATCAATTGTCCCAAACATAGGGTTGGTTTGATAAAAGTCACTTACATCATACCCATTATCATCCATCGGTGACTGATAATGTGGTGAAACCCAGATACATTCAATCCCTAGGTTCTTTATATATGAGAGTTTTTCTTTAACCCCTAAAAAATCTCCTATACCATCATTATTACTATCAAAAAAACTACTTAAAGTAATCTGATATATTGTCGTAGATTTCCACCATAATTTTTCCATTGAATCATCTCCAAATTAAGTATATTATAGCATATTGATCATTAGAGAAAGTCTATTTTAGTGCGGTAACGTTTTCATATTTTTTATATTTGTCACCATAAACATAAAGAATATTAAAAGCTTCTAATTCACTTCTTTTCAATGTATTATTTTTATGATTAAGGATATATTTTAACTCATAATCATTTAATATTTTTAGAAAACTCTTTAGATTATCATTGCTCAAATCCTCAAATACAAAATCTAAGTAATCTAAATGTTTAAAAATATCTATTTCATTAATATTTAAACGGTTTAGACAGTTATATCCTATTAATTTAATTTGCTTTTCCTTTAAGTATTCAAAACTTGGTAAAATATCCTTTACATTATCTATAAGAGATAAATCAATTCTAAATAGATAATTATAGATTGGATTATCATAACTTTCTAGTTTTTTTACATATTTTTTTAGTGCTTTTGTATTCGTAATACTTGATTTGCTTATATCAAAGACAAATCCACCTATAAATCCAGCTTTTTTAATGTTCTTAATTAATTGACTGATTACTAGATAATCCCATTTTTCTTCTAGATCATTTGCTTTTAAAACTCGATTTAAACTACTTGTTTCTCCTAACATCGCTTTATTTGATATATTTACTTTAAGGAATCTTAATTCATTAACGTCCCATTTGCCAATCCCTTGGTATTCTAATAATATTTCTTTTAAATTAATCATACTATTTACATTGATAAGAATTGTTTTTGCTAATTCTAGGTTATATCTAAAATTTTTATTATCAAAGATATAAGGGTTGTTTTCTGTTGTTAAAGCGTTTAAATACCTAAGTTTAATTAACCCGTCAGAATTTAAACTATGATTGATATTAATAATTGAAGTTCTAATATCAAAATTAATATCTTGTTTGTAAACAGATTCTACAATTCTATTAACAACTCTTTTATCTACTGTGTTTAATGTTAAATAAACCAAATGATAAGATTCTAAATAAATATGATGAAAATGATTTTTTGATAAAGTTTTTAGATTATCAAAAAATAGAGTTAATTTTTCTTTATATACTTGATAGTTATAATCCTTAAAAAAATCTAGATAATTGATAATATTGAATAATACTATGTTTTTTGACCCTGCATTGTTTAAATCTTTAAGTAATTGGTTCTCATTACCTATTTTCATAAAATCATTGTTTAAGGTTTGTTCTTTTATATTTTGAACTTCTTTTACTGTTGCATAGATTGTATATTCATCTTTTGTAATAGAAAACTCAATTGTTTTTGTCTGTGTTTTAGTGGATAAATCAAGCGTTAACTTATCTGTATATAAAAAGTCATCTATAAATTTCTTTTGAATTAAACAATTTTGGAATTCTTCAAAAACTAAATAATCACTGTCAATATCTAAAATAGTTTTTGCATGATCATTAAGCAAATGAATAATCCCTTTATCAATTTTAATGAATCCAAGATTTTCTTTATTGAATAGATCACGGTAGTTCTTATATAAGCTATACTGATATATATTTGAATCAAAATCTAATAATTGTTTTTTTAATATCTCAGTAGCGATTAAAACTAATTTTTGTTGGAAATCAAATTGGTCTAAATCTTTTGAATAAACAACAAAGTAATCAAACTCGTTTTCTCTTTTGATTCCATTAACAAATAAGTAACATGATTCAGCGTTTTTATACATTTCTTTTGAATAACTTACTAAATCATCAAAGGTGTATAAATCGCTAACAGGTGTCGTATTTAAAACAGTTTCGAGGATTGTCCCTGAATAATCAGTGCTCTTAGGAGTTTTCTCTAACAATAATCCTTTTGTATAATGGTAAAAACTGATTCCTGCTTCATTCTTTCTAACAAATAATAATTTTTGAAATTGATATAATGAATCAATCGCTTTAAACATATCTAAAATGACGTCTCTAGCCTTTAGATAACGTTTTTGTTTAAACACTAATGTTAGTAGTCTATATACATTGTCAAATTGATTTAAAACGGGTTTAGCAGGTTCTAGTTCTTGAATAAGATAGTTTAACTTGTCTTTTTCAAATTCATTCTTAAGTTTATCAGCTAATTTAAGTGAAGCTTCATAAAATACCAATCGATAGTTTCTTGAAACTAAGCCTTTTACAACAGATAGATATTCTTGATAAAATTTCCATGCTTCATCTAAGCGATTAAGCTTTATATTAATTAAGATAAAACGATCTAAATATCTGCGTTTATTCTTCGATTTTATAAAGTATTCTTGATACAATGTTAACGCGTTTTGATAGTCTCCTTCACAATATAAAATATCGGATTCAGTTAAATAAAATATTGGATTCTTTTTTTTAGGGTCAAATTTTACTGCTTTAAAATAATACTCTTTTGCTTTTATAAAATCTTCTTCTTTTAAATGTAACATGGATAATTTTAAGTATTTACTTACTAAGTTGCTATTTGAAATATCATCTTTAATACTTAAAAGAGTATCAATTGCTTGTTTGTATTCTTTCAATCCTTCATTACATACTGCTAAATAGAATTTTTGCATCACTTTTTGATGTTTGGTTGTTAAAAATCTTTCTCTCATAAACAAAACGGATTTTAATTTAATAAAATCCTCTGTTCTTAAAAGCGTTCTTACAAGTTCATCAATTACTTTTAAGATATCATCTTTTCGATTATAGTAATCTGAATTAATCTCAGATTCTAATAGATTAATCGCTTTATCATGGAACCTTAGATATCTTAATGTCTCTACTAGATACTGTAAGATATCTAATGAAAGTTGATAATCTTTATCTTTTTTTGAAATTGATAAAACTGTATGAAGATTTTCAATTAAATCTTCAGTCTTTTTTTGTTGTTTAAGTTCTTCAAATTTTTGATTAGTTTCCAAATTATCACCTGTGTTTTGTAAGTTTATATACGTTTTCTCCCGATAAAGTCTTGATAGTTATATCAATTACTTTCGTAGTAATTTCTAGGATTGAATATGAATTATTTGTAAACATTTTATTCTTCGATAACGCGCCTGGATTGATAAATATAACATCGTTGATTTCTTTTAAAAGTGCACGATGAGTATGGCCATAACATACAATATTAATATTGTTATAAACCGCGTAGTTAAGCAATCTACTCAAGCCCAGTTTTACTGAATAATAATGTCCATGGGTATAATATACTTTTACACCTTCATATTCAAATGTTAAGTCTAAAGGGAATTTAGGTTCAAAAGGATAATTACCTCTCACACCAAAGATATTTAACTCAGTTAATTCATTTAGTCTCATCTCACTATCTCCTAAGGATATGATTTGATCGACATCTTTATTTAAAGCAATCATTTCCTTAACTGAGTCTCTGTCGCGATGATTATCACTAAATAATAATAACTTCATTTTCTATATCTCTAATTAGTTTTTTTAATGCATTTCCCCTATGACTTATTTTATTTTTTTCTTCTTCAGTAAGTTCGGCCATCCTTTTATTAAGACCATCAACGATAAATAATGGGTCATAGCCAAATCCAAAATCACCTTTTAAATCGTATGCTATCTCTCCGTAAACTCTACCTTGATACGTATAGAATTTACCTCCAGGATAGTATAGGACTAATTGTGATACAAAATAGGCAGTACGATTGTAAGTATTCTTTAGTTTTGCTAGTAATAAAATATTGTTATCTCTATGCGTTCCACTCTTTGAAAATCTTTTTGATTTTACTCCTAATTCATATGGTAAAGCTTCTACGATAAGTCCTGAATCATCCGCAAGTGTTATCATATTGAATAATTCACCAATTTCTTTAGCTTTTTTATAGGCATTTTCAAAAAAGGTTTTTCCGTCTTCAATGACTTCTGAATCAAACCCTATATCGTTTAATGATATGCAGTTATACCCTAAAGGATTAAATGCAGCATTAAATTCAACCATTTTACCTTCATTTTGGGTGGCTATAAGGATGTTTTTCACTTTATCACCTAATATCATTTTAACATATTTTTTTTGTTTATAAAAAAACTATTAAAAAAAGGCTAAGAATCAATCTTAACCTTCAATATTTATCTGTTATTTTTAGCAGTTAACCAGTTTGTGAATTTTTGAATTAAATCGTTCCTACCAACTAAAAGAATTTCATCTTTTGGTTCAAATGGTGTTTGCGAAGAAGGAATAATGATTCGATCATTTCTTCTAATCGCTACAATATTAACTCCAAATTTTTTTCTGATGTCTAATTCTAATAAATTTTGACCAACTAGTTTCTTAGATACTACTGTAGAAATAAAACTATATTCTTGATCTAACTGTAGGTATTCTAAGAAGTTTCCAGAGATTAGTATCTTAGCTAAACGTTTTCCTGTGGCTTGTTCAGGCCAGATTAAATGTTCTGAATCTACTCCTAGTTTTTCAACAACTCTTGCATGATACTCTGATTGTACTTTAACATAAATTTCATTTACACCTAAGTCTTTTAAAATCAATGTAGTCAAAATCGAGTTATCTACATTCATCCCAGTAGCGACTACTACCGTGTCGTATGATGCTATACTTACTTCTTTTAACGCTTCTATATCCGTAGAGTCAAGGCATATTGCATTAGTTACTAATTTGGCTACTTTCTCGATTTTATCGAAGTTTTTGTCAATCACTAGTACATTCGCTTTTAAACTTACTAATTCTTCGATTAAAGCTTGACCAAAACGACCAACACCAATAACCGCAAATGATTTTCTTGGCATGATATCACTCCATTTCTGTATCTATACCTATTATACTTAATTGTCCTTATTTGTCAATCTATAAAACTAAATTGAAATTATATATTTAATATATACAATTTGTAGTAAATTTATTATAATAGTATATAGCGAGGTGTACTTATGAGTGATTTTGATAATCTGTTTGATGAGCAATTAGAAAAAAGAAAGCCACAAATGGAGCTAAGTATTGAAGGTTTTGATAAGGAAGTTATCAATCAAAGAAAGAATGGTCTTTTATTCTTGATTTATATCATCGTAAATGTTGTATTTACTTTCGGAGCTTTGATATACTCTTCTTCTATCTATCCAAACCCTGATAATATCTTAGAGAGTTTTGAAATCGTTGGCCCTACTTTAATGGATCCAGTATATGAAGCGGATGCAATAACAAGTATTGATTTTAGTACTAACGTTGTCAATAATTCTAGCAAAGATATTCAAGAGTTTTATATCACCATAGAATTGTATGATATAAACGATAATTTATTAGGTACATTAGATTTTTACGAAGAAAACTTTTTGACTGGTGCTACGTTGCCGGTTTCTGGTTCCATAACAACTACTGTTGAAGCGGCTAGTTTTGATGTAGGTTACGGTATTGACTTAAGCAGTATGTTCTATATAACCTTAGGAACAGTTCAAGCAATGTTTGGGGCTATTTTATTTATAATTATAGATAAAGAAGCTTTTAAAGCGAACTTTAAAGAATTTAGAAGAAGACCAAATCGTTACTTCGGTCAGATTGCTATTGGATTTGTTGTTGTTTTTGCTGCATTGATATTGGCTTCTACGATTCTTGATATTCTTGGTGTTAATGACACATCTCAAAATGAAGAAACCATCAGAAGTTATTTTGAACAAGATGGACTAAGATTAGTTATGTTATTCTTTATGTTATGTATATTTACTCCAATTGTTGAAGAAGTTGTATTTAGAAAAGTCGTATTTAATTTTATCGAACCAAAAACAAATAGTATTGTAGCTATTATTGGTACTGGTGTTGTATTTGGTTTAATGCATGTCATTACTTATGGAGATTTTATTCAATCATTACCTTATATATTAATGGGTATTACATTTGGATGGATTTATCACAGATCGAAGAAGAATTTATTGGTTACCATCGGCGTTCACTTTATGAATAACTTTTTCACTTTCTTAATGTATATTTTAATGTTATATGGACTATATCAATTTTAAAAGCAGTTAAAACTGCTTTTTTTTTGCAAAAAAAAAGGCTTTATGAATTAAGCCTAATTTTATAAAAATCTAACGAACTTTTTCTTTTAAAACTTTACCAGCTTTGAAAGTAGGAGCGTTTAATGCAGGAATGCTAATTTTTTCTCCAGTTCTTGGATCATGTCCTACTCTTGCTTTTCTTTCTTTAACTTCGAAAGTTCCAAATCCTGTTAAAACAACTTTTTCACCTTTCACTAAAGCTTCTTGAATAGCAATTACAGTTGAATTTAAAGCTTTTTCTGCATCTTTTTTAGATAAGTCAGCTAAGTCAGCTATACGAGCAACTAATTCTGATTTGTTCATATTTATTTCCTCCTTATATTGATATTTAAATTATAAGTAGTTTTTTTGAAAAAAGCAAGTGATTTAGCGAAAAAAAGCATACTTTTTATAAAAAAAAAGCATATTATTGCAAAATATGCTTAAATTTATGTTATTCTCGACTCCTTAAGACCAAATTTAGCGGAGTTCCTATGAAATCAAATCTTTCTCTTAAACGATTTTCTAGGTATCTTTTATATGAGAAATGCATACATTCTGTATCATTAACAAATAGAACGAAAGTAGGGCATTTTGTTTTAACTTGAGTTGCGTAATATACTCTAACTCTTTTTTGTCTAAAATCCTTTGGTGGATTTAAAAGCATTGCTTCCTGAATTACTTCATTTAAAAGTGAAGTTGAAACTCTTCGATCATAGTTTTCATATACTTGTTCAATCACAGGAAATAATGTCTTCATTCTCGCTTTGGTTTTAGCGGACACGTAGATAATAGGAATATAGCTTAGGAATCTGAATTCTTTTCTAATATTCTTTTCCCATTCATTCATTGTGTATTCGTCTTTTTCAAGTGTATCCCATTTGTTGACTACCAAGATTAGTGCTTTGTTGTTTTCTAAAGCATAGCCAGCAATATGTTTATCTTGTGCTTGAATTCCTGTTTCTGCATCAATAACAACTAGACATATATCACTACGTTCAATCGCTGACATAGCTCTTAGATTAGCATATTTATCAATGTTTTCATAGATTTTACCACGTTTTTTCATTCCGGCAGTATCAATCACAACATAGTTGATATCGTCTCTTACAAATTCTGTATCAATAGAGTCTGTAGTTGTTCCAGAAGTATTAGAAACAATGACTCTCTCATTCCCTAAAATTGCATTAGTTAATGATGATTTTCCTACATTTGGCCTACCAATGATTGATATTTTTCTATAATCATCTTCATAGTCATCTTTAGTTTCTTCTGGAAGAAATTTGATTACTTCATCTAATAGGTTTCCAATCCCTATCCCATGAGCTGATGAAGTTAACACGACTGAAGAAGCTCCTAATTCATAAAAATCATACAGATTATCTCTATGTTTTTGGCTTTCGAGTTTATTTGCTGCTACTATAATTGGTTTATTTGCTTGATAAAGAATCTCCATAACATCTCTATCAGTTGGTAATAATCCTTCTTTTCCATCTACGGCAAAGATAATCACGTCAGCTTCTTCTATAGCGATATCTGCTTGTGCTTTGATTTCAGTCAAAAAAGGTGCATCGTTTATCTCGATGCCCCCTGTGTCAATAAGTCTAAATTGTCTATTTAACCAAGATGCTTTTCCATAGATTCTATCTCTAGTTATCCCGGCTAAATCATCAGTAATTGAAATTCTTTCGCCTACAATGCGATTGAATAGTGTTGATTTTCCAACATTTGGTCTACCAACGATAGCTACTACTGGCAACATATTATCACCAAACTTCTAATTTAAATTATTTTATTTGAAATCCTTAAATAAGTCTCTTAAAGATTGATTGCTGCTAACATTTTCTGATAGTTGTTTATCATATTCTTCACGATTTTTTTTAACTTGGATTGATTTTAAAGATACAACCATTTTCCATTGTTTTGGATAAAATTCTAAAATCTCTACTGTATATATTTCGTCTACTTTGACAACTTCACCTGGGTTATTGATATGTTCTACTGAACATTCTCCAATTGGTAAGAATGCTTCAACACCTTCTACCTCTAGGATAGCTCCTTTTTCTTCAATTCTTAAAACTTGAGCACTTACTTTATCGCCTTTTCTGAATTTTAAATCAGCCCAAGGGTTGTAGCTTAAGTGCTTTCTAGATAAAGAAAATTGTTTTTTATCGTTATTGATAGAAGTGATTTTTAATTCTAACTCACTACCAACTTCAGTTTCTCCAGCTAAATTTTCTTCAGGATTCCATGAGTAGTCAAATCTATTTAACAATCCGACAACTTCTCTTTGAACTTCAATAAGCATACCGTATTGCATCTTACGAACTACTTTCCCTTTAACTAAATCTCCAACTTTATGGTTTTTAATAAATAAATCCCAAGGAGTTTCTTGTAAAGCTCTTAATGATAAACTGATTCTCTTTCCTTTGATTTTGATGATTTTAACTTGTACATCTTGTCCTACCTCAAGGAAATCAGATACATTTTTAACTCTATAATGTGATACTTCTGAAATATGGATTAACCCTTCAGTAAATTCTCCGATTTTAACAAAAGCTCCAAAATCAGTGATTTTAGAAACTTTACCATCACAGATATCTTCAACATTGAACTTAGAAAAATCTTCTTTTTCAGCTGCTTTTATTGTTTCATACTCTAATTGTTTTGCATTAACAATAATTCTTTCAAAGCGCCCTTTTTGTTTCATTTCAATTACTCTAGCATTAATTTTTTTACCTACTAGAGCATCTTTTTCTGTGTCGTTGTTTTTAAGTGAAATTAAAGACTCTGGCAAGAATGCTTCTATACCATGATAATCTAATAATAATCCACCTTTAACAGATTTTTTAACTTTGAACAAAAAGTCTTTATTTACTTCAATTTCATTTCTATACTTATCTTGCTTTTCTTTTTTCAATATATCTAATCTTGATAGTAATAAAGAATCTGTGTCATCTCCTTGTCTAAATTGAGTGATTTTTACTTTCACAGAATCATTTACATTCAAGACATCTTTTACACTTGAGATTTTATCTTGAGATAGATGTTCTTTATATATCACTCCCTCGCACATATACCCAACATCTATTAATGCTTGTGAATCACTGACACTAACTACAGTACCTGTAACTATGTCTCCAACTCTTGGGATGTATAAGTTGTTTTGCTCATTAATTCCCATTCTAAACTTCTCCTTCTAATTTAACAATAAATTTTTCATATAATAAATCAGTTACTTCTTCAATTGAAATATCTGATGTATCAATCATTTCAGCATCCTCTGCTTGTTTAAGAGGATTGTAATCTCTACTTGAATCAAAATCATCTCTTCTTTGAATATCTTCGATTAATTCTTGTAAGGTTTGTTTTGATCCGATTTTTTGTAATTCTTCATATCTTCTTTTAGCTCTTACTTCTACGGAAGCTACCATGAAGATTTTTAGGTCAGCATCTTTTAGAACAACGGTTCCGATATCTCTTCCATCCATCACAATATTGTTGTTTTCAGCGATTTTTTTTTGGAGATGAACTAATTTGTTTCTAACTGGAATGTGACTAGCTACAAGTGAAACATGATCGGCTACTTCTTTTAAGCGATTTAGGATTGTCATATTTACATTATCCATAAATAATTCACCATGATTAAACACAAATTCAGTGGTGTCTAAAAAATCAAAAGCATAAGGATTTGCTATGTCAATGCCTAAGCTTAATGCTTTATATGTAGTTGCACGATACATTGCGCCTGTGTCAATGTATGTATAATTAAGTTTTTTAGCTAATTGTTTCGCTACAGTTGACTTACCAGCACCTGCTGGCCCATCAATGGCTATACTATGATATGTCATATTGCCCTCCATAACCTTTAACATTATACCATAAAATTTAATTTTATCTACATAAAAATGTCTTGAAATTTATGATTAACCGTTTTCGCTTAAATTCCATAGTTTTTTAACTTCATGAATTTTAAGTCTTCGGTAGTCTCCCTTGTTAAGACCTTTTAGGTCTACGCACCCATATCTATCTCTTTTTAGTTTTAATACATTGTGATCAAATTTAGCAAACATTCGTTTCACTTGATGATATTTTCCTTCAGTAATGACTATCGTTAAAGTAGTATTTTCTTTTTTGTCATCGTAGGAAACATCGAATATTTTAGCTGGTTGAGTTTTAAAATTCCCTAAATCTACACCACGACAGATGAGTTTTGAAGTTTCTTTTCTAACTAACCCACTTACTTTTACAGTATATTGTTTTTCTAGTTTAAATTTAGGATGCATTAATGCGTTTGCGAACTCACCATCATTGGTTAAAATAAGTGCACCACTTGTATTATAATCTAATCTGCCTATAGGAAATATTTTTTCTTCAACTGGAATTAAATCAACTACAGTTAAACGATTATACTGATCATTAGTAGTTGAAACATAGCCTTCTGGTTTATATAATAAATAGTATACTTTATTTTCTAATTTAACTTTTTTATTGTCAACCATGATTTCATCAGAAAAATCAGCTTTAGATCCTAAAACTGTTACTACTTGACCATTCACTTTTACTCTACCAGACTTGATTAATTCTTCAGCATTTCTTCTAGAAGCTATACCAGCTTTTTGAAGAATTTTTTGTAATCTTTCCATATAATCCCTTCAAAAAAGTGAGGATGTCCCCACTTTATTCTTGTGTTTCTATTTTGTCAACAACCATTAATACTTCTTGAATACGACGTCGTTGCACTTTTAAAATTTTAAAAGTCAAAATCGCGGTGTCTTCAGATACTAATTCACTTAGTTCATCGTACTGTTGGTTATAAAATACTGTGTATTGAATTTCTTCATCTACTTCAGGTATGTCACCAAACATTTCAAATAACCAGCCACCTACACTGGTTGATTCAGATACTGGGGGTTCTCCAAATTCAAAGTCTTCAAATAAATCCTCTAAATCATAATCAGCGTTTACTATATAGCTTGCGCCATCTACTTTGATAACCCAGTCTTCTATATCATCATGTTCATCATAGATTTCACCAACAAGTTCTTCTAAAGCATCTTCCATCGTTACAATCCCATCTAATCCTCCATACTCATCTACAACAAATGCTAAGTGTGAGTTTTTTTCTTGTAAGAGCTCAATTAAAGCATCTACTTTTGTAGAGTTGGGAATAAAGATTGGTTTTCTAACTAATCTTCTAATATTAACTTGTTGACCTTTGATTATTTTTGTATAAAAATCTCTTTCAGATAAAACACCTATAATATTATCAATTCGATCATCGTATACAGGTATTCTTGAAAATTTGTTTTTAAAGAAGATATTTTTTACTTCTTCAATATCATCGTTAACTTCAATTGCGATCATATCAACTCTAGGGGTCATGATTTCTTCAACTGTGATTTCTGATAAATCAAGAACTTTTTGAAGCATATCTGCTTCATTATCATCAATTGAACCTTCTTCTTCCATGGTATCAATAATTGTTTCTAAATCGCTTTCTGTTACACTTAGTCTATCTTTGTCTTCTACTTTAGCCATTACTTTACGATTTAATAAATAAAATAGATATGTAATTGGCGTCATAATTTTAATTAAAAAATAGATTAATCCGCTGATTCTTAAACAAATCACTTCTGTTTTTGATTTAGCTAAACTTTTGGGTAATATTTCCCCAAAAATCAAAATGATTATGGTCATAACTGTTGTATTCATAACTGAAACTACAGTTTCGTTGGTAAAGATTTGACTCCAAAAAATCACTGACACAGTAGCTAAAGCTATGTTCGCAAGATTATTACCAACTAATAAAGTCGTTAGAGTTCTGTCGAAATACTCGACTATCCACAATGCTTTTTTTGATCCTGACACATCTTTTTCTACTAATGTTTTAAGTCTTAACTTCCCTACAGAAGAATAAGCCATCTCTGTCATAGAGAAAAATGCAGAAATAATTAGTAATGCCACAATCAAAATAATTAATGATGGATTAAATGTTACTAAAAATATGAACCCGGACTGACTAACTTCCAAAAAAGATCACCTCTATATTTTTTATTTAGCTCTGGTATCGTATTTACCAGTAGCCGTGGAAACTATTATTTTATCGCCTTCATTAACAAATAAAGGTACACTTAATCTAAGACCTGTATTTGTTAAGGCTTCTTTTGTTGCATTTGAAGCGGTGTTCCCTCTAGCTCCTCCTGCAGTTTCAACTATTTCTAATGTTACTTTATCAGGCAATTCAATTCCTAAAATTTCTGATTCATAAGAAATGATATTGATATTCATTCCTTCACTTAAAAATAGTTTTTCATTTACTAAACTTGATTCATGCATTTCTATTTGTTCATAAGTTTCATTATTCATGAATACATATGTATCATCATAGCTATATAAATATTGCATTATATTTTTATCAATCTGAGCTTGATTAAATTTTTCTCCTGAATTGAATGTAATATCAATTACAGAATCAGCACGCAAGTTTCTTAGCTTTGTTCTAACAAAAGCACTTCCTTTACCAGGTTTCACATGTTGGAATTCAATTATTTGATAGATATTCCCATCATATTCAATTGTTAGACCAGTTTTAAAATCACTTGTACTTATCATAAAATTCTCCTTTATTATATATAACATTAAATATTATATTACAAAAATGATATATTGACAATAGATTTTGATTCTACTATAATAAAGTGGAACTTAAAAATGAGGTGAAAGTTATGTTTCTAACAGGTCTAGGAGATATGTCAGTTACAACATGGGTTGTTGTAATTGGTGCAGGACTAGTATTAGGATTACTAATTTCAAGAAGAAATCCTAACAATAAAGATCAAATTGTTGATTTAAAGGCAGAAGATTTTCGTGCAAATATGAGAAAAGGTCAGTTAATTGATATTCGAAACGAAAATGCTTATAATTTAGAAAGAATAAATGGTAGTAGAAATTTTCCAAAAAGATCTTTATTACAAAATTTATTTAAATTAAGATCAGATCAAGCTATTTTCTTAGTAGCTGATAAAGATAGTGGTCAAGTAAAGTCAATTGCTAAAAAATTAATCAAAAAGGGATATCATCCTGTTTATGTTTTAGTTGGTGGCATTAAAGAATGGCCTTATCAGTTAAAAAAATAGTTTATTAAAAGTAATAGCTAGATGTAAAAATCTAGCTATTTGTTTATATAATTATATGCTGTTTCAACGGTTTCAGAAAAATCATCTAAATTAACTTTAATCCAATGACAATTCATTTTATTTTTGAACCAAGTCATCTGTCTTTTAGCATATCTTCTTGAGTTTCTTTTGATTAAGTTAATTGATTCATCTAAATCCATTAATCCTTCAAAGTGTTTAAATAATTCTTTATATCCTATTGCCATGGTAGCTTGTGATTCATAGTTATTTGAGAATAGTTTTTCTGCTTCTGATTCTAACCCATCCTTTATCATTTGATCAACTCTATCATTAATTCTTTTGTATAAGATTTCACGATCTAGATCAAGTCCGATTATCGCAACGTTTTCGTAGAATAATTCATTACTATCTTGATCTAAATCCTCATCACTTTTTTCCAGAGCTCTTAAAACTCTTCTTCTGTTTTTCAAATCTGTTTTTTTAGCTATTTTTGGAGCTTTTTCCCTTAGTAGATAAGTTAATTCTTCTAATGAATAATCCTTGTAGTCGTTTAAGTATTCTTGATTCCTTTCTTTTCCTAAAAAATGATAATCATATAAAACACTGGCAATATATAATCCACTACCTCCAACTAAGATTGGAGTTATT
This sequence comes from uncultured Candidatus Izemoplasmatales bacterium, assembly GCA_964655885.1. Lineage (GTDB taxonomy): Bacteria > Bacillota_I > Bacilli_A > Izemoplasmatales > Hujiaoplasmataceae > 4572-104. The sequence goes on from CAZZPD010000013.1 coordinate 21,035, forward strand.
TTTTTGTCTTGAAGTTCTTTTATTTTATTTCTAACAATGGTTTGATATTCAGCAACTGAAAAACTGTCTTTTGGATCTAGAATATCTATTAGATGGTGTTTGATTCCTTGTTTTTCATGTTCTCTAATTTTTGCAGTTCCTATATCTAAGCCTTTATAAAATTGCATAGAATCACAAGAGATGATTTCCGCGTTTACTTTTTTGGCTAGTTCAATACTTAAAGTTGTTTTTCCAACGCCAGTGGGTCCAACGATTGCGATGATATCTTTCATTACATCACCCGATTAAATAACCTTTCAATTTGTTCGATTGAGATATTAACTATAATTGGTCTACCATGCGGGCATGTATATGGGCGATGACACGTGCGCAAGTCTTTGACTAGTTGGTCAGCTTCGCTTTCTGTGATGTAGTGATTAGCTTTCAATGAATGCTTACAAGCTAGTAATTTTGCTAGATCATCTATAATTCCTTTTGAGCTAAGGTTTTTTTCATTAATCAGTTTCATTACTACTTCTTCAGTGTAAACTAGTTCATAACCTTTAGGGAACCAATTAGGTATTTCTTTTATATATAATTCATTTTCAATAATTTCTGATTTAATTCCAAATTCACTTAATTTATCAATATAATCATTTAACTTTATAATTAAATCATTACTTAAATCTAGTTTTAATGGAACTAATAGGTGTTGTGTTTCTTTGATGTTAGCCATTCTTTCAATATATCTTTCATATCTTATTCTTTCAGCTGCTGCATGTTGGTCTAATAAGAATAATCCAGTTTCATTTTGATAGATTAAATAAGTTCCCGTGTACTGACCAATGTAGTAGATATCCGGAATTACTTGTTTAGGTTCTTCTACCTTTTTTGTTTCTTGTTTATCTAGGTTTTTTTGAATCGGTTGGGTTGGTTTATATACTGGGTTATGTGCTTCACTAAAAATGATTTTTTCTTGTTTAAATGAATCATTTTTTGGTGTTTGATATATGGACTCATATTTGATTTTATCTTCTATTGAAGTTTTGATTAAATCTAATAGTTTATTGTACTCAGAGAACTTAATTTCTTGTTTTCTTGGATGAATGTTTACATCAATAATTGATGGATCACATTCAATATAAATAACAGTGATAGGATATCTGTTTTTAGGGATTAACTGTTCGTAACATTCTTTGATAACATTGGTTATTTTTGTGTCTAAGATATTTCTTTTGTTCACAAAAATGTTTATGTAATTTCTATTAGAACGGTTAATGATAGGATTTGTAGTAAACCCACTGATTTTATAGTCTCTTGATTCATTACTAAATTCAATCATTTGTTTCGCTACTTCTTTGGAATAAATATTAGCTATGATATTTACTATATTGTTTGAACCAGTTGAAACAAAGATTATTTTTTGGTTATTGGTTAGTCTAAAACTTACTTCTGGATATGCTAAAGCAAACTTGTTAATCATACTTGTAATAACCGCTAATTCATATTGTGGTGATTTTAAATATTTAAATCTAGCTGGAGTTGTATAGAATAATTTTGTTACAGTTATTTTAGTTCCTTTATTTGCGGGAACGGTGTTCTTGCTTATAAATTTTCCATCTTCATATTCAACACTGATTGAACTGTTACCATCATTAGTAACTAATTTAACATTAGAAATGGAAGCAACCGAAGGTAATGCTTCTCCTCTAAATCCTAAAGAGCTTATTCTAAATAAGTCGTTAACATTAAATATTTTACTAGTTGCGTGTCTTTCAAATGCTAAAAGAGCGTCAGTTTCATCCATACCAATACCGTTATCAATAACCGTAATTGATTTAAGACCTGACTCTAATAGTTCAATATCAATTTTTGTCGCGTTAGCGTCAATACTGTTTTCAACTAATTCTTTTACAACATTAGCAATTTTCTCGATTACTTCCCCAGCTGCTATTTTATTAGCTATCACAGTATCTAAGCGTTTAATTCTGCTCATAGATTCACCTATTTAGTAGATATCTTTTTAATTTCCTCAATCACATCATTTAAGATGTTCATTGCTTTTATTGGGGTTAAATCTAAAATATCTAATTCTTTTAATTGCTCAATAATAGAATTATATTTATCATCAACTTCTTCTTGAATAGATAAAGTTTCTTGATAGTTGAATAAGTCTATTGTTTGAGGTTTTATTACATTATATCCGTGATTCTTTTCTAGTTGTTTTAATATATCATTTGCTCTAGTAGTAACGATATTTGGTAATTTAGCTAGTTTACCTACATGGATACCGTAACTTCTATCAGTTGGTCCATCTACAACTTTATGTAAGAAGACAATGGTTCCATTCTCTTCTTTGGCTTTCACATGTACATTGTGTAGTGATTTTAAATCATCTTCTAAGTAAGTTAATTCATGATAATGAGTAGAAAATAAAATCTTACAATTAATTTTATGGTGACAGTACTCTATGATTGCTTGTGCTAAAGCCATTCCATCATAGGTTGCAGTACCTCTACCAATTTCATCAAACAAGATTAATGAGTTTTCAGTAGCGTTTTGTAATGCATAATTAACTTCTAACATTTCAACCATAAACGTTGACTTACCAGTTGATAAATCATCACTAGCACCAATTCTTGTAAATATTTGATCAAAGACTGGTAACTTAGCAATTTTTGCGGGAACAAAACATCCCATTTGAGCCATTATGATGATTAAGGCTAATTGGCGCATATAAGTTGATTTACCACTCATATTTGGACCGGTAATCAAGAGTATTTGATCCTTTTTATTCATCGTAATTGAGTTTTCAACAAAGACTTCTTCGTTAATCATTTCAACTACAGGGTGTCTTCCATCAATGATATCAATGATGCTTTCATCAATGATTTTAGGTTTAATATAACGATTATTCATTGATACGATACTAAAAGCAATAAGCATATCTAGTTCAGATATGGTTTTTGCTAGTTCTTGAAGTTTTAATGTTTGTTCTTTTGATTTTTCTCTTAATTCTAGGAATAAATCATATTCTAGGTTAATCATTGCTTCATTAGCACCTAGGATTAAAGACTCTTTTTCTTTTAACTCATTTGTAATATATCTTTCTGAATTTGATAGGGTTTGTTTTCTTACATAACCAAATTCATCTTTTACTAAATCAAGTTGCCCCCTAGTAACTTCAATATAATATCCAAATACTCGATTGTACCCAACTTTTAATTTTGAAATTCCAGTTTTTTCTCGTTCAGTTTCAACAAAATTTTCAATCCAAGTTTTTGAATCGTTTGCGTTACTTCTAATCTCGTCTAGAGTTTTATTGTACCCCTCTTTAATAAATCCACCTTCTTTGATTGAAAGCGGTGGGTTATCAATGATAGCTGTTTCAATTAATTCTCGGAAATCTTTTAAATCAGGCATATTATCATTGATAGCACTGGCAAAATCATTATTTAATTCTTTTAACGATTCTTTTATAAACGGTACTGCATTTAAACTTTTCTTTAAATTCACTAAGTCTTTAGCGTTACAATTACCAAAAGAGATTCTACCAACGATTCTTTCTAAGTCGTAGACTTTTTTAAGTTGTTCGATTAAATCACTTCTTGTAATGAAGTTGTTGTTGAAAGATTCAACTAAACTATATCTCTTTAAAATATGTTCTTTGTTTATTAGAGGTCTTTGTATGCTTTGTTTTAAGTACCTTGACCCCATAGCAGTTGAACACTTGTCTAACAACCAAAATAATGTATTTGTTCTTGATTGTCTTCTAAATGTTTCTGTTAGTTCTAGATTCTTCTTTGAGTTATTATCAATTCTTAAATATGAATTAGATTCAAAGACCATTACTTTTTGAAGATGCATTAATGCTTGTTTTTGTGTTTTTTCTAAGTAATTTACTAATCTAGCGAATGCTTGAATTAATTCTTTATCATATACTTCGTTTACTAAATTACGATAATAACTTGGTAAATCAGTTTCATCTGAAATAGAAATAGTTAAATCATATTCGTTTAAATAATGTTTGATAAGTTTATTTCTTAGTTTTGAAGGAATGACGACTTCTTTAACGTTCAGATTTAATATTTCATTAAATAGAATATTAATATCATATGGAACTTTTTCTAGATAGTTTTCTCCTGTTGTCACATCTGAAAATGCTAAAATATATCCATTTTTAATTTCATGGATAGCGACAATATAATTATTATCTTTTTGATCAACTGATCCATCTAGTGTTAAAGTTCCTGGAGTAACTAGTTTTACAACTTCTCTTTTTACAATGCCTTTAGCAAGTGAAGGGTCTTCAACTTGTTCAACAATGGCTACTTTATAGCCTTTATCTACTAGTTTCTCTAAATATAAGTTTACTGCGTGATGTGGCACACCACACATAGGGACTCTTTCTTTTACTCCTGCGTCTCTACCAGTTAATACGATTTCAAGTTCTTTAGATGCTAATATAGCGTCTTGGAAGAACATTTCATAGAAGTCTCCAAGTCGAAAAAAGACTATATAATCGCTATAGTCTTTTTTAATCTCTAAATATT